>JABMQB010000752.1 GCA_013203525.1 Mariniphaga sp. | reverse complement strand
CCGCTATATTGAATTATATGAAAAAATAACCGGTAATACTTTTGAAAAATCAGAAATTTCTGAAATTGAACTACGAATTCAAATAAATACTACTAATTTTCTGGATAACATATAATATAAAAATGAAAAGAATTTTATTAATTATTGTGTTGATCACGGCAGTTATTGTTGCCTTTTCCCAGGATGAATTTACACTGGCAAAAAAAGGTGAAAGAGCACCCGATTTTACGTATGATGTTAGTAAAACTAAAACTCAGAAATTATCCGATTTAAAAGGCAAAATAGTACTTATTAACTTTTTTGCAACCTGGTGTGGCCCATGCCGGAAAGAGCTGCCTGTACTTGAAAAAGATGTATACTCGAAATATAAAAACCGTGAAGATTTTAAATTGCTGATTTTTGGCCGTGAACACGATTGGGCAACTGTTGATACTTTCAAAACTGCCAATAAATTCTCGATGCCATTTTATCCCGACTTGGAACGAAAAATTTTCGCACTTTATGCCGGCCAAAACATTCCCCGAAATTTTATTATCGATAAAACAGGCAAAATAGTTTATTCATCGATTGGTTTTGCCGAAGAAGAATTTGAAGAACTAAAAACAACACTCAAAGATTTGCTTAAATAACAAAATCATACGATACAATATTGCTTAACCTGACTTTTACTAAGGATTACTCAAATCCTAATTTGATTTGTAATGAATAAACGGGATAGATTGTTAAAAGTTTTAAATTGGGAACTCCCCGATTGTGTTCCTGTTTGCCCAGATATTTCAAACATGGTACCAGCAAGATTAACAGGTAAACCATTCTGGGATATATATTTGTATCAGGATCCTCCCCTTTGGAAAGCGTACATTGATGCTGTAAAATATTTTGATATTGATGGTGGATTTGAACTCTACGAATTTGGAGATTTATTTGATGATGAAGAAATAAAGTGGGAGAAAAAAATTATTTTTCAAGATGATTCCCGAATTATTACACAGGATTATTCTGAGATATCAGATGAATGGAGCCAGTTTGTAGTTGTACATACAAAAGATAATCCACCGGCCACAGATGTAGATCCCAGGCTTGTTGGACTAAATCCGGTTCCCGATAAATGGGAAGAGGTTAAAAATGTAAAACAATGGCCAAAGGGAATAGAATTATGGAAGCTGATTAAAAAGGAAATGGGCGAACATGGAATAGTTGGAATGCCCAGTGGGGTTGAAACATTAATACTTCGAAGGCCTGAAAATATTTATGAATATTATGAGAATCCACAGAAATATTTTGATATACGCGACAGGATGATTAACAGGATGGAAAAAAGGATAAAAACAATTTCTAACCTGGAAGAAAAACCTGATTTCCTTTTTTGTGGAGCCTCCGGATCGCTTATTTTTCAATCTCCTGATATTTTCAGAGAGCTGGTTTTACCTGCCCTTAAAAGGGTAACAGAGCTGGCCGCGGATATTGGAATACCAACTCATGTACATTCGTGCGGGCCAGAAACTGAGCTTGTTAAAATAGCCGCCGAAGAAACAAAACTTACTATAATTGACCCGCTGGAAATTCCACCCATGGGCGACTGCAACCTTGCAGAATTAAAAAAATTGTATGGCAAAAAAATAATTCTAAAAGGAAATCTTCATACAACAGAAGTATTGCTAAACGGATCAAAAGCTGATGTGATAGAAGCCAGTAAAAAAGCTATCGACGATGCGGCAAAAGGCGGTGGTTTTGTTTTATCAACCGGCGACCAATGCGGAAGAGATACACCCAATGAAAATATTTTTGCAATGGTTGAAACAGCCAGAACTTACAGCAGATATTAATTAATTTCTACTTTCCTATAAAAATCTCAGCCAACTTATTAATATTCCCTCTATCTCAGTACAAAAATATATCTTGATTTAAAACTATACAAGATTCAGACTCCCCTTGAGCGGGAGTGTCAAAATTGCGTGAATCGGGCTACAATGTAAATTTGAAAAGCATAACAGCTTTATTTTGACTTGATTTTTCTTTGCTTCGTTTCTATTTATCTAAGAAAAAGAAATGAAGTGGGGTTTGGGGCTTAGCCCCATTTTTTAAATTTAGCTTGATTCTCCTTTTAATAGTGTAATTTAATATTTTAATCCTTCATAAATATCTCAGCTAACTTATGAATATCATTGCCCACCTTTGCATTTGTATCATTGGTAATTACTGCCACAACCATATTTGTTTCAGGGAAAATTAACAGGTTCCCACATCCGCCAACTGAACCACCGCCGTGCCCGTAATATTTCCTTCCAAACTCATTTACACCTGAAAAGAATCCCAGCCCGTAGCCAGTTTCAGTTCCATTATTAAGTTTTTGTGAAGTCACCAGTTCTGTTTTAATTTCCTCCGAAAACAATGTATTATCCAGCATCGCATTTCCAAATTTCACCAGGTCTTCCGAAGTTGAAAGGAAACCTCCCCCAGCCCATTTGTAACTATTATCAACATAAGGGGCATTTATATCTTTTCCGTTTTCCATGGAGTAAAAACCTGAGCGAAAAACAATTAAAGAATCGTTATAATCGGGTACTGTTTCCGTCATTCCCAAAGGGTCGAAAACATTTTCCTTCATATATTTCAAAAACTCAACGCGTGAAGCTCCTTCGATGGCAGCACTTACCAGGTTAAATCCATAACTCGAATAGCTATAATCGGTGCCTGGTTCGAATAAAAGCAAATCGTTTTTAAAAATATCCAATCCTTCATTCACTGTTTTAAAAAACCTCAACGATAAAAACTCATCGCCGTTGTAATGCCTGATTCCGGCAATATGACCCGCCACCTGCCTTGTGGTTATCAAATATTCCTTTTCAGGAAAATAAGGTGCATACACCTGAACCGGCTGGTCAAGGTCTATTCTTTTCTTTTCCATTAATATACCCAGTGCCGCAGCCGATAAGGATTTTGAAATACTGCCAATCCTGAATTTTGTTTTATCGGGATAAACCGGAACCTGCTGTTCGTAGTTGCCCAAACCAAATCCTTTTGACAAAACAATTTCATTATCAATTGAAATAGTGGCTGTCCATCCAAGCGACTCGCTCTCTGTTTTTAGCTGCTCAATAAATTTTTCTGCTTCAGCTACTTTTGGATCAACAGTTTGGCAGGAAATAATAAAAACGGCACAAATAATAAGGATAAAATGTATTGTTCTCATGATACTAAGATTAAATTTTTTGAAAGAATAAAGTTACATCCGTTCAATTACGAATCCAAATTATTGTAGAACTACTACTCTTTGATCTTTACTCTTTACTCTTGGATCTTGGCTCTTTACTCTTTACTCTTTACTCAGCTACTTGTTTTTCCTCTTCTTTATCCTTAAATTGTACGCACAAACTGAAACCCGGCTGTACACGGAGAAAGAGACTACAAAGAAGAAGGACCCCCGGATTTCAAAAAATTCAAAATATGCACTTTTTATTAATAACTATTTTTGCAAGAACTGAAAGTTAATTAGACGTAATTTTAGAACACAAATATCAAAATAACAGTCAGTTATAAAAGTAAAGATATAGGAGAAATAAACACAATACACATATAAACAAGTTACCTGCAAGGTTAAAAAAGAAACAAAATGGATAAAAAAAGATTAGTTACATACAGTTTACTTGCGCATATTAATAATACCGGAACTTTAACAAAAGGTCTAATAGAAATATTTGTACCACTAGCCAAAAGTGCTTTGGCAGAAATGAATTCCGAAGAAATCTATAGTGGCAAAAATATTTCCGAGATTAAAAAGGTAATTAAAAATTTATATTCAATCGATATTCCTATTCCTGTACTAAAAAACATTCTTCATCAAATTGCAAATGAAGTAAATACACCGAATGAAGTAAAATTCACAATATATAAGGATGGGGCATTCTCAATAAAAAATTATGTTTTTGATGAATTCGAATCACTAATTGATGAAAAAAAAGTTTTAATTGAAAATATAGAACGATTATTTCATGAGTTTTGTAGTCTAAATAATATCAGTAAATCAGAGTATTCATCAATATTCAATTTTTTAGAAATTAATAAAACAACAATATCCAAATATTTAACAGAAAAACACAAAACTGATAAAAAAGAGGATTATACTTTGGAAGCACAATTTGTTAGCTTTTTCAGACAAATTCCTCAAATATATAATACAATTAAAGAACTTTATCTTGGCTCAATTCTTTCATCCTATATCGAATATTCCACAAAACCAATTGAATTAAAGGTAGAATTACTACTGGATACTAATTTTATAATTAGTCTCATTGATTTAAATACACCTGAGTCAACAGATACATGTAGAAAATTAATTGAGATTGCACGTCATAACGGATATAGGATTTCAATTTTAAATGACACAATTGATGAAATTCAAAGGTTAATATTAAGAAGAGCGGAACATTTTCATGAATCTTTTTTGACAAAAAAAGTCAATCCAGAAGATATTTATAACGCATGTGATAGAAGAGGTTTAACAAAAACTGATTTAGAAAATATTTCGGATAAATTACCCAATTTATTGAATAATGAATTTAGTATTACTACCATACCTGTAACAACAAAATACTCAAATATTGCTAGATTTAGTAAAGAATATAGAAATCTTCAAAAATTCAGAAACAACAATGCTGCTGCATTACATGATGCAACAGCAATATATTATGTTAGAGAAAAAAGAGGAAATAAAAAATTTAAAGCTTTTGAGAAGGTCAATTGTTGGTTTGTAAATAATGCTTTTAACAATGAGTACGATGATTTTTCGCAATGTAAAGAAGTGTTCAATAATCAATTCCAACCCGAAATAATTAAAGCTGATGTTCTATTAAATATCTTATGGCTCAGTAATCCAAATATTGGGACAGAATTGAATAGTGAAGAAATAATAAATGTTGGCTTACCCGCTCTTATATCCAGCACCTTAAACGAATCTTTACCTAAGAATGCAATCATTAGAGAGTTGGATGATAACATACAAAAATATGCTAAAGACAAGTTAAGCGACGAACAAATTGTGAGAGTTGCTACAAGAATTGCTAACAAACAAATCTCAAAAGTTGAAAATCTAAATAAGCTGGCAGATGAGAGTAAAGAAAAGTTCGTAAAAAGATTGCAAGAAGAAGCAGAAAAACAAAAGAAAATTGAAGAAAAACGAATTGCACAATTTGAAAAAATTGTTGTGGACTTACGAAAGGAGTCTGAAAAAATAAGAAAGGAAAAAGCAAATCTTGATGCGAAAAAATCAGAAAATGACAGATTGAAAGATGAGTTGGTTCAATCAAAAGCGAAGGAAATAGAAAAAGAGAATGAAATAAGAGAATTAAAAAGAAATAAATTTATCAAAAAAAAGCTTTCAAATTGGAGAAAAAAATCATGGATTGAATTGACCATTTCATTATTGATAGCTGTAATCGGGTTAATTATCCTAATGTTTAAGTCAAATTGGAATTTGAGTGTTGCAACAGATTTATTCATTAGTTTAAAAGGTAATATCATTATTAGTTTTCTATTATTTTTTGCAGCAACAATATTTTCTGCAATTATTATTAGAACATTATTTAATAAATACAGGAATGTGTCAAACATTAAAGCATTTATAGAATTATTAGATATCCCAGATGATTTGAAAGAAGTAAAACCCAGCAGGTAACAAAATGTCATATGTATGCGGGTTTCAGTGGATAATTCAACCGCAGTCCTTTGTTGCAACACCGCCAATTCGTCCGCCAGCTGGCGGATT
>JABMQB010000751.1 GCA_013203525.1 Mariniphaga sp. | reverse complement strand
GTTATAAAACAGTTTCGGCAAATAAAGCAACCGTAAATAAGGAATGGGTTCTTGTTGATGCTGAAGGTCAGGTCTTAGGCCGGTTAGCCAGTAAAGTGGCAAAAATATTAAGAGGCAAAAATAAGCCGGAATTTACACCTCATGTTGATTGTGGTGACAATGTAATTGTTATTAATGCTGAAAAAGTAATTCTTACTGGAAAAAAAATGACTGATAAAGTTTATTTACGTTATACAGGTTATCCAGGTGGGCAACGGTCACAATCTCCTGAGGATATATTAAAAAAATATCCTGAAAGGTTGGTTGAAAAATCAGTTAGAGGAATGTTGCCAAAAAACAGGCTGGGAAATGCAATTTACAGAAACCTGCATGTGGTTATTGGGGCAGAGCATAAATATGAAGCTCAGAAACCAAAAGTTGTGGATTTAAATACTATTAAATAAGTAAAATGGAAGTTGTTAATACTTTAGGACGTCGGAAATCAGCTGTTGCAAGAATATATGTAAGCGAAGGCAAAGGCAATATTACCGTTAACAAACGCGACTTAAAAGAATATTTTTCTACTGAAATATTACAGTTCGTTGCTACTCAACCACTCTTGCTTTTAGAGGTGCAGGATAAATATGACATTAAAGTTAATCTTGATGGTGGTGGTTTTAAGGGACAGGCCGAAGCACTAAGGCTTGCGATTGCAAGGGCTTTAATTAGCATCGATCCTGAATCTCGTCCTCAGCTTAAATCAGCTGGTTTTCTTACAAGAGACCCAAGGCAGGTTGAAAGGAAAAAACCCGGACAGCCAAAAGCAAGAAAAAGATTTCAATTCTCAAAACGTTAATACATTTATTTTTAATAATCAATATGGATCTAAAACTGTTGAGATTCTCATTTTTTACGACTACTCAATGGTTGCTTTTAGTTCGATATAAAAAGTAAACAGATGCCAAGAACAAATTTTCAGGAATTATTGGATGCCGGAGTACATTTCGGGCATTTAAAAAGAAAGTGGAACCCGAATATGGAGCCATATATTTTTATGGAAAAGAACGGGATTCATATTATCGATTTACAGAAAACAATCGTAAAAATTGATGAATCTGCAAATGCTATTAAGCAAATTACTAAATCGGGTCGAAAAATTTTATTTGTAGCCACAAAAAAACAGGCTAAAGATATTGTTTCCGAATTGGTTAAAAGTGTAAATATGCCATACGTAACTGAACGTTGGCCTGGTGGTATGCTTACCAATTTCCCAACAATTCGTAAAGCGGTTAAAAAAATGAATTCGATTGATAAACTCACAAACGATTCAAGTTGGGATAATCTTTCGAAACGTGAAAAACTTCAGATTACACGCCAACGTGCAAAGCTGGAAAAAATGCTTGGAAGTATTTCAGACTTAACACGTCTTCCTGCTGCGTTATTTGTTGTGGATGTTTTAAAAGAAAAAATTGCAGTTAGAGAAGCTCAAAAACTAGGAATTCCTGTTTTTGCTATGGTTGATACAAATTCAAATCCAGAGGATGTAAACTTTGTTATTCCAGCAAATGATGACGCTTCACAATCGATCAAATTGGTTGTAAAAATAATGGTTGATGCAGTACTTGAAGGTCTTAAAGAACGCAAGGGCGAAAGAGAAAAGGAAGAATCTGAATCAAACAAAAAAGCTACACCTGAAGAAACCAAAGGAGAAGTAGGATCAAAAAAAAAATAACAATTTAGAAGAATCGGACAAACTAGCGGTTCATTAAAATTTAATTCAAATATAAACCCATATTTAAATAATATAAACACTATGGCATTTACAACTGCAGATGTAGTAAAATTGC
The DNA here is from genome assembly GCA_013203525.1 of Mariniphaga sp. Taxonomy (GTDB): domain Bacteria; phylum Bacteroidota; class Bacteroidia; order Bacteroidales; family Prolixibacteraceae; genus JABMQB01. The sequence continues at coordinate 189 of JABMQB010000751.1, read as the reverse complement.
GTAAAGCAACAGGCGCTGGTATGATGGATTGTAAAAATGCACTTACCGATGCCGATGGTGATTTTGATAAGGCAGTACAAATAATCCGTGAAAAAGGGAAACTTGTTGCCAGCAAACGCTCCGACAGAGAAGCATCAGAAGGAGTAGCACTTTCAAAAGTGACTAGCGATAAATCACTTGGTGCAATTG
>JABMQB010000750.1 GCA_013203525.1 Mariniphaga sp. | reverse complement strand
TATCTTAACATACCCCCTCCCATTATTCAAGTGATATGGTATATCTTTACAACTATTACTTTCATCACAAATTAATTCGCCATAATAACCATTATTACCTTTACGAACAATAATTTCATATCCATGTTTGCATTTTAACTTATTCCCAACAAAAATAAGATTATCATCATCATCATAATAATTTGTAAATTCTTTCTTCATAGTATTTCATCTAATGAGCATTTCGGGAAATAGGTAATGGCACTATCCGGTGAAGCATTTATAATATTGTAGTCTTTGTAATACTCAAAATATCGTAAATGTGCATCTTTTCGGTGCATTGAACTTTTATATTCCCTAACTTTATCGTATGGAATTTCATAAAAATAAGGCTGTTTTTTCCAGGTTATATCAAATCCCAGCAAGTAAATCTTTGAAGCACCCAACTTCAGAGCAGCAACCATTGCATGAAATCCTGTATTTCTTGTATTTCTTAATATTAATTTATCTTCAGTCATTCCCTGGTCTATAAAATAATTCCATCCCGGACGCCCTTTTCCTGCAAACATGATTTTGTAACCCTTATAATTTTGAGCCAGATGTTTGTTCCTGTCATTCCACCCCGTATCACATGCAACCAGAACTTGAGCAAATGGAATATACTTTAATACATCATTAATTGCAATTATATTTTTACCTCTCAATCGGTCAAAGTCAAAGCCCATTAAACTCTCGCCACTCGCGACTACATAGACGGTTTTATCTTTGAATATTTCCGGCAAATCAATTTTCATATTTTCACCCCCCAAAAAAAAAGATCACCTTCATCTATTATTAACTTGAATTCAAGAAATTTACTCATATTCAACGAATTCATTATCATTTCTTTTGTTACATTTTTGTAGTAATCCAAAGTAAACGGACTTGATTTTCGATCTGTTTGATAAGTCCCGTGCTCTTCCCTGTCAGTTGTCGCCGCTGTTATAATTAACAACCCTTCGGTCCTAAGTAATTCAAACATTCTTTTCAGGCTCTTCTTATAATGCCGGTCGTGTTCTAACATTTCGGTACTGATAACGCAATCAAATAAAATACCCGGTTTGTATTTATGTACCGGGCAAATAACGTCTACATTTTTACCAGTCCCCAAATCTAAACCAGTATATTCACCACTAAACATAAATTTATTGCTTCCATTTATATCTAAACTACCAGCATCTAAAGTATTTCCTGTAAAATGAACAGGAAACTGTTTTTTCAGATTCAAACAAAAATCAAACTGTTTTCTACCCGCCATTTCTATATACAATTAAAAATTCATCATTAGTATCCAGCTCCGGTCTGCAAAATTCCCTATCTACAATAAAAGCCCGTTCTTTGTCATCTATAAATTCAATTAATTCCCTTGCAACTTCAATACCCGGAACGTCCTCAATTATTAGCCATCCGTTTGGATTCAATTTCTTTGTAAAATTTTTCAAAACATAAGCCTGATCTGGGAATCTATGTGATCCATCGTCTATAATTATATCAAAGTCAGGAATCGTATCCAAGTCTAATAATTTAATATCCTGATATATCAAATTCGTATTTAAAGGAATTTCGAAATCCCCATATTGTTTTATATCTATTCCTGTTATTTCAATTCCCGGAAACATCTCGCTCCAAAACCATAACCCGCCACCCTTTAATACACCTATTTCAAGTAAGTTTTTAGGTTTGAAATCCCTGAATAGCATCTCGTAAAATTTAGCAAAGGAATGCCTTGTCCCTTTATCAGTCATTTTTTCTCCGCAGTAACTCATTTTAATAATTTTTCCCACAAACCCGTCATTACGAAAGAAACACACCATACTACAAACAAAATCAAAACCATAATAACCATAAGGGAAAAAGAATTTTCGTCATCACATATCCATTTCCATATTTTTTTAAAGATATTCATTTTACTATTCCTCCTTTTCTATAAATGAATTATATCTGTCCATTTCCTCTTTCCATGCTTTTAAAATATACAAAATAATCGCTAATAATGTTTTCATAATTTACTGGTTTTAAGTTAATTATTAATTTAGTTTTTTATGATATGATTTATAAAATTCAAAACTTTCTTCTCTGACATGTTCTTTGAGCCACCACATGCCAGAATCTTTTATATAGTTCGCGTTAACCTGATGCCCATTGCCTCCGCAAAGTCCTATCCCGTGCTTTATTCCTATGGCTCCGGGATTAACAAATTTTACTTTTAGACTTTGAGCAAATAACCACAACCTCATATCTAACATCTTCAACGGAAACACCATATTCTTTATCTTCGAGATTCTAAAACCGGTACAAAACAAGCTCGACCTGCCAAAATGATTAATAATTTTATACCTTTTGTATTTCAGATTATAATAAATAGTCTTTTCACTTCCTATCATATCACAATCAAACTGCATTTTTTCAAAATAATCATCGGGATAGTAGTCATCATTCTCAACAATAAAACACTTGTCTATCCCGTCCCTCTCCGATTTGTCTATCCCTGACATTACTCTTTGAGTCAGGTCCATTTCATCATTTAAAGGATTATAGTTTATATGATAAATCTTTTCCGGTTTCAAAGTCTGCCTGTCCATCTGAAAAAAACAATGCTCTGTTAATTCTTTCCGGTCGCCCCGGTCTGGTATAATTACACTAAATTTCACCTGTTTGTTGGATTACATTAAGTTCATTTAATCCCGCAGATACTTCATTTAAGTTCAAAACGACCTTAATATCACTAATATCTGACTGCATTTTTTCCATTGTATTGTAATTATAAGTGTTATTCGTAACTCCTGCCGCCACGCCCCCACTGGCAAATGGAATTCCAAACCCTCTATATGAATTGAGTTGTGAAGCAATATCAAAAGGTCTGCCGGTTAATGTCATTACATCACTGCTCGACATTGATTTTTTATTGATAACTCCTTCACCAGGTGTAAGCATTGCTGGGACTGTATCTTTATCACCTATTCCTGGGACTTTTCCGCCGGCTGCAAACTGTTGTGATTTTATTACTGCTATTTGCATAAGTGTTTGTATCCCTTGTAATATTTGAAATGGAATAGCTAATGGATAACCAAGATTACCTCCTGTTTTAACAATACCTTGCGCCCCGCTAATAATTGCTTTTGCTATTGCTATTCTTTGCTCTTTTTTTGCATATTTCTTTTCAATTGCCTCCCTTGCTTTAGCATTGTCGCCAACCATTGAAAGTTCTTTTTCTTTTTGAGCCGCCCATAACCCGCCAATAGCTCCAATAGTATTACTGACAACCGAGAATGATTCATTTACAAGTTTCTTTTTTAGGTCTGCTTTCTCTTGCTCTTTTTGTTTGTCTTTATCAATTAATTCCCATTCTTTTTGATGTCCGGCTAATTGACTATCTAATATTTCAGCAATTGATGCTAAATTATCGGCTTTCATTGCATCGGAAAACAACTTTTTTTCTTCACCTATTAGTTTTTCAACTTCAAATTCTGCCATTAACCTCTCAAACTCTTCATCTGCCATTACCTGATCTTCTGCCTGCATTGCTTTTTCATAAGCAACGTTCAGATCATATTCAGTTTTCATTCTCTCTATTCTGTCATCAAAAGCCTTTGTTTCTGCTTCTGCTCTTTCTTTTCGTGCTTCTTCGGCTTCGGCTTTTCGCTTTTTCTCTTCTTCTTCGGCTGTTCTTAATGCTTCTTGTCGTTTATCATATTCTTTTGCAGATATTTTCCTTTGTTCTTCAAGTTTCTGTTCCTCTGTTAATAATCCATGAGTTAATTCCCATTGTTTTTTTAATTTTAAATTATATTCCACTAAAGTTGCTATTCTTTCGCCTTTAAACAATAAATCCCATCCTAATGCCAGCTTTTCACTACCAATCCTTACCTCTTCTACTCCCTGTGTTAATGCGGTTAATGTGCCACCCCAAATTCTACCAATAGCATTCCCTTCTCTTGAAGATAAGATAAGTCCGTCCCATGCACCTTTTAAAAGTTCTTTTTT
>JABMQB010000749.1 GCA_013203525.1 Mariniphaga sp. | reverse complement strand
TGTTTCAACCTAAGGTTTTTCAGTTCCTGAAGGCTCTCTTTTATATCAAAATCTACTGGATTTTTCATGCCTGAAGATACTAATTATATGCGGCATTACAAAGTCTAATTGGTATAATTAGTTTATCACTCATATTTATTACAAGTATTTTAGCCACAGCTCAAACAACCGGGGAGCTTTCTGTTTCGGTATCAACAAGTTCAGCCGGAGGGAATTATGCACCAAAAAATGTAGTAGCTATCTGGATTGAAGATAATGAAGGAAATTTTGTAAAAACATTATTATCATATGCCGATCGAAGAAAAACTCATTTAAATAAATGGCAGACTTCGACCAATGCCGTTGGAAGTGAATACAACACAACAGACGCTATTACCGGAGCAACTAAAAGCAGCCATTCAACAAGAACGTGCAATTGGGATGGAACCGATTATAATGGCACTGTCGTTTCTGATGGTACATACCATGTATGGATGGAGTTGACTGATAAAAACTCAACCGGTAATTACTCATCATTTTCATTTACTAAAAGCAAAACTTCCGAATCTCAAAATCCTTCAAACAAACCCAGTTTTTCATCCATTTCAATTGAGTGGCAACCTTCTGGTACTGTTGATTTCCACCTGATTGCAGAAAATGAGAATTTTGAAATATTCCCTAATCCGGCAAAAGATTTAGTGAATATAAAAGGAAATGAATTCAAAGAATTTGAAATCAGGACGCTATCTGGAAAATTGATTTTAAAAGGTGAATCTCCAATTGTCAATATAAGTAAAATTAGTAATGGAATATATCTACTTTCTGTAATTCATGAAAAGGGAATTACAATTAAAAAATTAGTAAAAAAATAAGTCCGAATCGTTAGTAAAACCCGGACTTTTATTTCAATAAATACTACAAATTATTTTCGTGTATAAACGTTAGGTTCCTGAATTTCATTCAAAAACAAACTCTTTTCTGAATTATAAAAGTTCATAAAATCTTCCGGAAATGGTTGTGGTGGAGTTTCCATACGTAAAAATCGCTTACTATATGTGTGACGCCAGGTTAATACATAACCGACCGGGTATTTACTAACAATTGGAAGAAGAACAGTTGACCACCAATCAGGCATTCCACGCCTTCCACCAACTTCGCTCAAAGCAGTTAATTTATTCCGTGAAATTGCTTCCTCAGTTACAAATTTTAAAGCCGCATCCAATTCTCCTCCGAACTGTTCACCTCTGTCATACATATCCAACGAAAGCATATCCATCATATCATCGCCCGGATATCCTCTCATATACTGTTCGAGGCTTGTTACCCTATCGGTATTGTAAGCATAAAGTATATTATGGATATCTCTTTTATCACGTAAAAATTCAACTGTATAGCGCCAAAGAGCGGCATACTCTTCATCGGTACAAATATCGGTACCCCACCAGAAGAATGACCCTGAATGTTCGTGATATGGCCTAAAAATAATGGGAATCGGAATTCCATCATCATCCTTCAATGTTTCAATCCAATCAGCCAAACGCCCCATCCAAACGTTATACATTTCATGGTTCTCACCTCCGGGTAATATTGATGCAACAACCTCTGTTGAGCTAACATCCCATGCTGAACCGCCCCTGCGTCCTTTGATACTATCGGGTAATTGCGATGTTAAAGGATTATCTTCATGCCACGAAATAGTAATAATTCCCCCTCTTTTATAATGGGCTTTAATTTGCTCAGTCATCTGGGTAAAACTAACTGAGTCAAGGCTTCGTTCCCTTCCAAGCCCAAGCCATCCCAATTCAAAACCAGCAGCAGCCGGGTAATCGCCGGTAAAGTCTTTGGTATCAGAGCGGTCTTTTTCATACCACCAGGTTCGTCCATACATCAAGTCATCCTGATGGCCATACATAACTCCTTTTTGTTGAAGTTCCCACATTGATTTAAAGAGGTTAACAGTTTCTTTTGTAGCATCTTTATCAGCAGGGAGCGGAAGTCCATCGCTACAACCACTGAAAATGAAAACTACAAGTACAAGGAATAAAAACAGATTTTTCATAATGTTAGATTTTTTCATAATTGATTTAGGTATAACCAGATTTTAAAGGTAATTAATTCGTTATAATATTTTCTCATGCAAGAAGAAAATTAATGGTCATTCTTATTAATAACGATTTCACAATGAATCAAATATGGAATAAACTCTTATATGAAAACATTCCAGACCAAAAAACACCAGTGGGAAATTTTTAGAATTAGAAAATTGATTATTCACTTTTTAGAGATATAGCCAATTCCCTTTTTTTCAGCATCATACGGGTAATCAGGATTATCCAGGCAATACCATTTAAAAGGATTATTGCAACAATTATTAACATTAAATTTATAGAAACTCCTGTATTTACCGACAATAGCGAAGGAAGGGTCGCAATAATAGCTGAAATAAATCCAATTAAAATTCCTCCTAAAAGAAGTAATGCATATTCCCAAATAAGGATAATTTGCACCTTGCTGTTTTTAAATCCAATTGCCGTTAAAAGTGCAATCTCTGCTTTTCGGTCCAAAATACTACGCGCTAAAACAATAGCAAGCCCAAGTGTTCCGAGAATTAATGCAAGCGCCCCTAATGCGAGAAAGATTGACAGGTATGTATTGGTTACCGAATAAAAGTCGGCAAGCCTTTGAGGTGCCTCCACCTGCTCCCAACCATAATCACGGAAGGTCAGATTAAGCTCATCTGAAATTTTTTGTTTATTTTCTTTTTCCCCATCAATTAAAAATATTTTTGATCCGCTATTGGATGGGTAGTTTTTAAGAAAATTCTTATTGCTGATAATAATATTCCCCTGAAATATTGATGGTGCAAGACCTGCAATTAATTGCAAAGCAATTGTATCACCCGTTTCGTTTTGATAAAACAATGTATCGCCTACTTTTTTTCCTAAGCCCCACTGAATAACCGTTTGATCAGCAATAGCAGGAATTACATTATCTACTGGTTCTTCATCAAGTAATGTCCATGGATTTTCGCCATCCTTAAAATCCCCCTTTGCCACGAATGAAAAACGTCCTTGTAGGTTTTCCGGATCGACACCCAATACTGCGGGATTTGAAATTCGATTCAAGTTTAAACAACTTGCGTCATCGCCTTCAATCTTTCTGAATTGTACAATGCTGTAATTGTCTGAAAGTCTCTCATTGGCTCTGA
>JABMQB010000748.1 GCA_013203525.1 Mariniphaga sp. | reverse complement strand
CACGAAATTGCTGACGAAACTTCCATTTTATACGGTGGAAGTTGCAACGCAAAAAATGCACAGGAATTATTTGGCAATCCTGATGTTGATGGTGGTTTAATTGGAGGGGCATCACTAAAGCCTGAAGATTTTATTCAAATAATTAATGCATACTAACAGATAATTATACAAATACAAAAACTGCAATTTTCATTGCGGTTTTTTTGTGCCGTTTTATGCTTTATGTGTTATTTTCTTTTTATAAAAAGATTCTGATAAAAAGATTCTCCTGAAATAAGTTTAAGAATATAAACTCCATTAGGTAAATTCTCAACATCAATACTAATTTGTGAAGATGTAATTCCATTAAACTGCTGAATTTCATTTCCCTGTGCAGTAATAATTACGCCGGAAAATTCCTGCAACGGTGCTAATCCGGAAATATTAATCCTTCCATTTACCGGATTAGGCCATACCTTAATTTCATTTTTTTGATTTTTAAAAGTTGAAGTAGCTGTTTCCTCCATTTGAATATTAAGTGTTGTATCCACTCTAAGATACAATTCACTTTCAATGGTTTTAAAACCATCTTTTTCAATTTTATATGAATAGGTAAGATCTGTATTTTTATCCCTGAAAGTAGCAATACCGGTTGAACTGCTTAACAAAGTGTCATTATTTATAATTACATGCACCTTATTAACCGGTGTAGTTCCATTTTTTAACCTGAATTTGATATCAGCATAAAGTGGTTTAAAATAGAAAACAAACGTAGTGTCTGATTGAATATTAATATTAGTTTCAAAAAAAGAATATGAGGGATTAATTATACTTAAAACATAATTTCCATAGGTCAGTTGTTTACGGCCGATGCCCTGAAAATCGGTAGAAACGCTATCACCATCTATCTTCACCTGCGAACCCCAAATACCTGTTTCCAAATAAATATCTTTTATTTCGAATGTAACTAAATATTTAACTTTCTCAGCATAAACTATAATAGTTGTGTCACCCGTAATTTTAAAGGCAGGTTCTTCGGATAAAAAATAATGTTGTTTAAAAAACTCTATGTTAATTTCTGGTGATAAATTACTAAATGTTACTGTTCCATTTGCATCGGTATACCTGGTTTCTCCGTTTATTATAATTTCACAACTATCAATACTTAATTCGGTTTCCTTTTCTTTAAACACAAAATCTACATTATATGATTCCTGATTCAATGTAAATGAGAGTGATTCGCTTGTATTAAATATCTTTTCCGATGTTTGGGTTAAATATCCCACTTTCCGAATTATCAGGTTATAAGATCCTTCCTGAATATCAACTGTAACTTTTCCAAGGCTATCGGTTAAATAAGTATTACTCCCTATAACAACCGATGCATTGTTCAAGGGAAATATCTCATTACTTTCATTTTTACCAAATATTTCAAAAGATACTGAATGTTTGGTTTCAGAAAAATCTGTTTCTCCTTCAATAACCATAAAAGAAACAGAATACGGTTTTACATTTAAAGTAATACCTCCATTAGTTTCGGAAGCATTTGCTTCAATGCTATTATAATTGGAAGGGCCTCCTGCCACCCGATCAGGAGTGTGGCCATTTATAACTACCTGCCGTGAAAATTCGCCTTCTAATTCTCCACCTTCAAGAGTATACCAATAATACTTTAATCCGGGAACAAAATTCTCAGTATTGATATTGACTGTTTCCGATTGTGTTCCTTTATTTACTATAACAACTCCTAAGGGCCCATTATCAAAAGTTGATGCATAAGCAACAATATTGCTATCGTTTTCAGTACTTTTTATCATAACATCGCCAAAATAGCGCTGCATATAAGTGAGGTAATAAAAAACCGGGCGTGGTTCAAATTCGTCTACACCAGGTTCACCGCCTCGTGAGAAAGTACCGTGGTCGTCACCATCACTCCATCCATTTGCAAGATCCCATCGATTTGCAAGTCCGTATTCATCTTCAATTAATTTACCTGTTACCAGTACCGAATGGATACCATTTATATGTGAAACCATTTGTTTGGAGCCAACAGCAAAAATGTTCCATTCAGTTATTGCTAATGGAGCAGGCCCATAACCGGCTTCTTCCAAATCAGTATAAACAGCCTCTTTAAAATCATCCGATTTTTTATAAGTATTCAGTATTGTTTGTGCATCCGAATCATCGTCATATGGAGAATAGTAATTATGGACAATATAAAAATCAGCTATATCGGCAACTACCGGCATCATTAACTCATTCCAACTGGTTTGAACCGCATCATGGGAAGTTTCTTCTTCATATGCCTGAATCCCGATATAAATTGTATGCCCGATTTCAGCTGCAGCTACCCTCATCGAATCAATAAAAACCCGACTATGTCGCCCATACAGTTCACCGTTAATTTTTTCAGGTTGTCCATCTTTATTTAACGAAGTATCGATTATATAACCTGATTGCCAGCTTCCAAAATTCTCATTGCCTATTTCCCAATATTTTGTCCTGCCATTATCATATCTCACCCAATCAGCTGCCATATGTGCTGCTTTTGCAACCGGGTCGTCACTGGTTCCATATCTGGCATATCCGTAGTTAACACTGATTATCCCCTCTGATTTAACTGAATCAAGGAATCGATAATAATTATCGACCGACATTGTCCATGTTGCAGGATTTTGTCCTGACCATAAACTATGATCATCAATAACACTTTGAGGCATATCATCAGGTGTTCCATTTGTTTCAAGGTCCCAGAAAAATACATTTGACAAATTTCCACCGGGATATCGTAAAACTTGTGGATTCATGTCCTTTATATGGTTAACCAACACCGGGTTATTATGCATAATTGATGACCAGACATTTGCATTATTACCATAAACATATGGCGAGACCTTTGCAATTGTATCTTCAGGATTTACGGTTATTGTAATACTCCCTTCACCCACTGGTTTCTCAACATTAATATATTCAGGCAAGGTTAATTCTTTCGGTGACCAGGTAT
>JABMQB010000747.1 GCA_013203525.1 Mariniphaga sp. | reverse complement strand
TTGTTTTTCCCATTACCATCCAACTGAATTTTCTTTATCTGAACTCCGTTCATATTATATATGAGAAGGTTGGCAGAATGATAAGATTCAGGTAATATATAGGAGATAGTCGTAGTCTCCCAAAATGGATTTGGTGAATTCTGATATAATTTTGCTCCAATTTCATTTACTGGAACATTTTTATAATCCAAATCATCATGCTGTACAATATCCTGAAGTTCAGCTATCTGCAGTTGCAGTTCTTTTATTGCTTCAATAAGAATGGGGATAATTTCTGAATAAAAAATTGATTTGGTTCCATCCATGCTTGTTGATACAACTCCAGGAATGATTTTCTCCACATCTTGAGCAATGAGCCCGATTTTCCGTTTATCACTGAAATTCTTTTCAGGATATTCCTCACACTTAAAGTTATATTCAACTCCATTCAATTGCAATATTTTTTCTAAAGGAGTCGAAATTTCAGATATTTCCTTTTTGAAAGATATATCTGAAAAGGAAGAAAATCCTCCAGACGCATTGACCTGGCCATTAACATCAAGTGTATATAGAGGGTTAACATTACTTATTCCAACATTTTCGCCGAAAACATGTGTTACTTCCCATTGTTGGCCTGTAACTGGATGCAAGGGATGTCCAACTTTAATATAAAGCGCATTAGCTCCCGACTGACCATTAATATTATTGCCATACAATTGAACTAAATTTCCTATTGCTTCTCCGTTATCTGCGGGTCTTATCTGTGGAGGACCTTCAATCGCTAATCCTAAAATACCTGTTGCACCTGAGGATGGCGGTGGTATGGGAGCTCCAATAATTGCATAGCTTATATTGTGAATCCCATTATTATTGCCAGCTAAAGCAGAATTTACTAGTGCAGTATTAAAAAGATTGACCTCGGCAAGAAGAGCCCGGCCAGAAAGTGGTATGCCAAAACGCGTATAATTACCAATCCAAAGTTCTTTACTGGCATTATTACTCCAACAACGCAAAATATAAGATTGTTCAATGGTACTTGGTGTGGTAGGGATACTATTCTGGATTAGCAGCAAATTATTTTGTGATCCATTCCGTTTAACATTTACTTGTGCTTCTGGCTCCTCAGTCCCAATCCCAATATCACCGAAAGTGTATTTATTTGAATTTATATCTGAAGGTGGATACCCTATGTTATTCGCATCAAACCAATCTGCATCGCTGTTGCTTGAAATCACGTTTCCCCAAGTTCCATTTCCTAACAGGACTTGATTTGGGTCATTTGGAAAACTTAAGGATCTAAGCGTGCCGTCCGATTCATGGGTAACCATACCAATATTCTCTGGGTTTGGTTGCAACAATCTTATTCTTGCATTACCATTCACATCCAGGTACTCGGTTGGAGTTACAGTATTGATACCAACATTTTTGCCGAAAACATGATTTGTTTCTCCTAGCTGCGAGGTAGTTTTCGCTTTGATATAAAGAGCATTTTCTCCCGCTACACCATTAATATTATTTGCATACAATTGAACTAAACCGTCTACTGCGCCTCCATTATCTGGTGGTCTGGTTCCTAATCCCTGATCAGGAGTCCCAAATCCAATTGTACCTGAGTTTGGCAGTTTTGCATGAGACCCAAGAGTTGTATATCCTACACTATAAAGTCCATTATTATTGCCAACCAAATCATTAGCCAGTTCAGCATTAAAAAGATTGATCTCAGAAAGTGTAGCGGGGCAATAATTTTCCGGAATGTCGAAACGCGTTGATTCTCCAAACCATACTTCTTTTTGTGCACCATTACTCCAACAACGCATTATTGTAGGTGACTTATTATTACCATCATCACATTGTTCACCGCCGTTGTCAGGAGTTATGATATTTCGGACAACAAACATATCGTTTTGACCATTCCATTTGATATCTAATTGTCCGATCGGATTATCAGTCCCAATCCCAATATCACCGAAAGTGTATTTATTTGAATATATATTTGCAGGTGGATACCCTAAGTTCTTTGCATCAAACCAATCTGCATCGAAACATGAGTCCCCGGAAGCGGCTCCATCAGAGCAGGTACGGTCAAGGTCACAAGGCCCCAGCAGATCTCCGTGC
>JABMQB010000746.1 GCA_013203525.1 Mariniphaga sp. | reverse complement strand
TGTTTCAACCTAAGGTTTTTCAGTTCCTGAAGGCTCTCTTTTATATCAAAATCTACTGGATTTTTCATGCCTGAAGATACTAATTATATGCGGCATTACAAAGTCTAATTGGTATAATTGGGCAACTACCGATGGATTCTCGGTAATGCTTTCGGGATGGACCTGGCGTAAAAATCAAATTAATGATACCGATATAATTAAATGGCTCGATACTGGCAATCGGTGGTGGCGAAGGGCAGCCGTAGTTTCAACAGTGGGTTTAAATCTTCGTTCGAGAGGTGGAACCGGCGATATAAAACGTACACTTATGATCTGTGAAAAAGTTATTGATGATCGGGATGATATGATGGTTAAAGCATTATCGTGGGCACTGCGTGAACTTTCGAAAACCGATAAACCGGCAGTTGAAGGTTTTATGAGTTACTATAAATCAAGGTTAGCCGGCAGAGTTATTCGCGAGGTAACAAGTAAACTAACCACAGGATTAAAAAACGGGTAAACTTAATTTTGGATATTGATTTTTATAGCTCCGCACTTTCGGCCAAAAGCTTAGTCGCAAGTACATTTACTAAGGCAATCTACAATTTGGCTAAGAATATCATATTTCAGGAAATAGAAAGTATTTTTCCCATCGCGCTTTGAACACAAAACGCCCTTGTCTTTTAAAATTCCCAAATGGTGAGAAGTTGTAGATTGTTCTATATCTAAAAGCTTATGAATTTCTGTTACAGTTAGTTTTTTGCCACCTTCCAAATGCTTTAAAATAGCAATTCGCATTGGGTGTGCAATTGCTTTTAACATATTGGCAGCTATTTCTAACCTACCGGAATCCAGCTCTTTAATATCAACCATTCGATAAAACCTTTATAAATACAAATATATAAATATTTAAGCATTATTCTATTTAAAGAAGTTAAACTCTGGTTATTTATATTTATGCTAAATATGCGATAAAAGAGCATTATGTATGTTTATTATACCTTTTAACATTTAAAAGTTGAATTGACGATTTTTTTTTTGCTAATTTGCCATGATTGTAGATAAAAACAGATGGCTATAATTGATAAAATCAGGTCACCGATTAACAAAGAGTTAAAAGATTTTGAACCCTATTTCAAAAATTCACTTAAAAGTGATGTCCCTTTGTTAGGTACAATTTTGAACTATATTTATCGTACAAAGGGAAAGCAATTGCGCCCGATGTTTGTTTTTTTATCAGCACGCTTACATGGAGAAATAAATGAGAATTCTCAATTAGCTGCTTGTTCTGTTGAATTGTTACATACTGCCACCCTTGTTCACGACGACGTGGTTGATGAATCGTATGAAAGGCGTGGTTTCTTTTCAGTAAAAGCATTGTGGCGTAATAAACTGGCTGTTTTGGTTGGCGATTATATTCTGGCAAAAGGATTATTATTAACGCTTGAGAAAAAGTGTTACAGTTTTCTGCATTTAACTTCAAGGGCTGTTGAAGATATGAGCGAAGGTGAAATTCTGCAAATGAAAAAAAGCCGGAAACTCGATATCGATGATGAGACTTATTTTGAAATTATTCGGAAAAAAACTGCATCCTTAATTGCTACCAGCATGGCCATCGGAACAGCATCGGTTACCGATGATGAAGCCTTAGTTGAAAAAATGTACCGCATCGGACAAAATGCTGGTATTGCATTCCAAATAAAAGATGACATATTCGATTATCAGGAAAAAGGGATAATTGGCAAACCCACAGGCAATGATATTAAAGAGAAAAAAATTACACTGCCCTTATTGCATGTATTAAAAAACTCAGATGCCGGCGAAAAGCGCAGGATTTTAAGGTTGATAAAAAGGAAAAACAAAAACTCTGCAACTGTTCGTGAGTTGGTAAACCTTGTTGTTGAGAAAGGTGGAATTGAATATGCAACGCAAAAAATGCAGGAATTTAAAGATAAGGCAGTAAATGCACTGAAGGAATTTCCTGAAAGTGAAGCTCGCGAATCGCTTATTGAGCTGATGAATTATATAACTACACGAAAGAAATAAATTTTTATTCCATTAAGATTTTAACCACAATTTTTTTTACAGGCTCTCCTTCTTCAACAGCTATAGTTGGGCGATGTATATCTTCCGGGAAAAATACCAGAAAGTTTGACGGCGATGCCAATATATAATCTCCGCCTTCATATTCATAAAAAATAATGTCGTTTCCATCAAAATAAGGATCTGTAATTTTAACTTTTTCAGCAGTTGTAAGCCCCATTATTTCTTTTCCTGATATAACATATTGTATATCGAGATATTTCCGATGTGATTCATACCGGGTTTCACTTTTATCTTTTGAAGTGTATTCATCAACAATTACAAATAAATGTTCCCTTTCAAGCTCTTGCCTGCCAACCGGCATATTTTCTAAATCTGATGATTTTAGGAAATTGATTGCCTGATCCCAATGCCTTGAATTTTTAAAATACTGAATTGCCATAGTTCGTTTATTTATTGAGGCATCGGGTTTTACATTCCAGCCACTAAGCCATTCACCCTTTTCAAACCATTCAGTTATTTCTTCATCGCTCCATTTCTCAGGATTGTTGTTTTTTTGGGAACATGATATGCAAATAATCAAAAATAACAATATGAATGTTAGATTTTTCATTTTAGCCAGTTTACGGTAATGTTCTAAAATTAGTAAATTATCTTTTGAGTTTAGAATTATTTTGATGCCTGTTTTTATCTCTGGAATTCTTTTTTTCAATATTTTGAATAAAAGCTTTTTCCAGGTCAACACCGGTTTGATTAGCCAGGCAAATTAACACCCATAGTATATCTGCCATTTCATCTGCAAGATTATATTTTTCATCTGATTTTTTAAATGACTGGTCGCCATATTTTCGAGCTACTATTCGTGCCAATTCACCAACTTCTTCGGTTAAGATTGCCATATTGGTTAACTCATTAAAATACCGAACTCCAACGGTTTTAATCCATTTGTCAACCATATTTTGCGCTTCTGGAATTGTAATTTGCGAGTTTCCCATTTTAAAAATCTTTATTTTTCGAATCGATTATTATGGTTACTGGCCCATCATTAATTAAGCTTACATCCATCAAAGCTCCAAATTCACCGGTACCAGGTTTTTTGCCTGTAGCATATTGAATTGCATCTACAAACTTATTGTACATAGGAATGGCAAAATCAGGGCGGGAGGCTTTGATATACGAAGGACGGTTTCCCTTTTTTATATCTGCATGCAGTGTAAATTGACTTACAATAAGTATTTCACCGTCAATGTCCCGAACAGATAAATTCATTATTCCTTCCTTGTCGCCAAAAATACGAAGCTGAACTATTTTTTTTACAAGCCATTCAATGTCCTCCTCTGAGTCAGAATCTTCGATCCGTA
>JABMQB010000745.1 GCA_013203525.1 Mariniphaga sp. | reverse complement strand
TGTTTCAACCTAAGGTTTTTCAGTTCCTGAAGGCTCTCTTTTATATCAAAATCTACTGGATTTTTCATGCCTGAAGATACTAATTATATGCGGCATTACAAAGTCTAATTGGTATAATTTGTCCGTTGCGGGATGGGATAGCCATTTTTCCACGACATACCGTCATGCACTCCCCAAAATGTTATCCGGTCTATTTTATCCCGTTTCTTGTAGAAAATGCCGAATAACTCTGCATAACGATCTGTTAGTTGTTGTTGGATCTCTTCTGGTAATCCATTGGCATATGGGTCAAGAAACTCTTTAAATTCCTCCAGTTGAAATTGTGGATGCATCATTCCCTGGCCTATAATCTGTCCTTCCTTTGTTAAAGGCAACACATCCACATCCAGTTCAGTAATCATTACCTTAACACCCAGCGATGCAAAAGTATCAATTGCTGCTTTAATGTATTCGTTTTTAGGAAAATTGAGCCCCCAATGTCCCTGGATTCCAACTCCGTCAATCCTAATCCCCTCTTTTTGCAACATTCTTACAAGTTGTGCAATACCATCCCTTTTAGCGGGTCGCCATGCATTAAAATCGTTGTAATATAATTCAGTATTGGGTGCATACTGGCTGGCAAATTTAAATGCTAGTTTTACAAGTTCATCGCCACTGCCAACACCATTAACCCAGGTTGTTGGGCGGTAGGAACCATCATTGTCGATTACCTCATTAACCACATCCCATGCATGTACTCTTCCGGCATACCTTCCTGCAACTGCTTCTATATGGCTACGCATTCTTTCGATCTGGTCTTCCGGTGTATTTTGATTTCCTTCATCATCCTGAAAAAACCAGGCTGGAGTTTGGTTGTGCCAGACTAAAGTATGCCCGATAATAAACATTTCATTCTTTTCTCCAAAATCTACAAAATTATCAGCCGGTGTAAAATTATAAACACCGGGGCGCGGATTAATAGGAGCTGCCTTCATAGAATTTTCTATTGTAACAGTATTGAATTGTTTTAAAACTATATTATGGGTTGCAGAATCCCTTCCTGAAGTTATAAATCCATTTACAGCACTGCCTACTATAAAGGCATTTTTATAGGCTTCCTTTAGTGTAGTTTGGGTATGTTCCCTTGTTTCAGTTTTAGAACAACTTCCAAGCAGAAAAATACAGCTTAAGTAAAGAATGGATCGTTTCATTGGTTTAGATTTTGAAATTTGTTGTAGAGATAAAGATAGTAAATTAACTTTTTTATGTATGTAAATTAATTGGGATTGATTAGTGAAAGTTATAAAGTCAGAAGTAATTCGCAATATGAATTACAATACATTTGGCTTAATCCTCATGATTCTTTTTATTCATAATGGTATAATTCAACTCTTTGAATTGAGTAATGGTCTGCAAAGGTGCGAACATGCCTACCCTGATGTATTTGATCGCCGTTTAAATGTCTCAGAACTTTCCATTCTCCATCCTCAAAATATCCTTCATCGACTTTTAAAATTCCAACAGTTCGATTTGGATTGTTTATATTTTTAAATGTTGCTACTATGCCTGACCCGGCTATATAAAATTCATTATTGCCAGTCTGAATAAAAATAGCTCCGCACATATCCCATGTTTCATTTCTGGCCCCCGCCTCATATCCCAGAGTATAACTGTGCCTTACTGTAAATTCATAATCTCCCATTTGAAAGATGTTTTCATTGTTTTCTTTGTCAAACATTACACCTTCAATTTTATTCTGTCCATGTTGCTTTGTAATCATTGGTGAAAGCTGTTGTAATAAATTATACATTTTCCCAAGTGGTTCATCTTCAGTACTCTCAGTCGATTCAATTGAAAAAGGTGAAAATCCCATCGCCTCGTAGTGCCCAAAGGCGTAAGCTGCTTTTGCAGCAACCGTATTATCAAACCGATGTTCGGGAACAAACAATGGATTTCCCTGTCGGGTGTATAGGTCGCACCAGTGTTTAAAATCAGGATTGTAAAAATCGGGAGAAAGAAAATCAATAGATGGACCGGCAGCTTTCCAAACATCCATTAAGTGGGGCAGGGGGCCTGCGCTTGGATATCCTCTGCCAGGTTCTCTGCCTGGTCTGTTTAAAGCAGCATTTACAAACATCGGCAAAGGATAAATCTCTTTTCCGGCTTTAATAACTTTGTTGGTAAATTTTGAATAATACCAAGCCATAAATATTTCATCTGTGTGTGTGTCTTTTCCAAAAACATCTTCCCAAGTTCCGGAAGTTTTAAAACCGTTGCCAGCCCAAACGTCATAAAATTCAGGTACTAAATTTTCTTTGTTCTTTTCCAGGTAATCAATAAATTCAATCGGAACTTCTTCCTCAAATTTTTTATTTGCCAGAGGATGGTAATCTCTTGCTACCGGCAACATCCCTATTTCATTTTCGGGTTGAACCATTATTATTGTTTGCTCATTTTCGTCAATTTCCTTAATATGCTTCATAAGTGCTACAAAAGCTTTTATGTCTGCCTGTAAATTATTTTCACTAAATGGTGTTAAAATTTCGTGGCTATTTCCATTGTCATCTTTTATTCTTGGAAATCTTTCCTGTTCTTTTTTTACCCAACCCGGAGCATGGCTTGACATACTGTTTTTCCATGAAGCAAACCACAAAAGGACCAGTTTTAAATCTTGATTACGAGCTTTTGTTACCAATTGATCAAATAATTTAAAATCAAAAATGCCTTCTTCGGATTCAATCAGTTCCCAATAAACAGGCACCAATATGGTGTTCAGATTCATTGCTTTAAGCTTTGGCCATATTGGCTCCATATATTCAACACTGGTAAATGACGAGTTTCCAAGTTCGCCACCAAGGATTAAAAAAGGCTCTCCTTTAACAATTAATTGTGTTGTTTCGCCCTGAGTTTTTAAATGTGGTATATGATACTGTTTTTGATCTGAATCAGGAATTTCTTTTTGTGCGCATGAAATAATTAGTATTGTTAAAACTCCTGTTAATAAAATTCTGGAAAATGTTGACTTCATAAGTTTTGTTTTAATCTAAGAAACACCTTACTGGTGAAGTAAAATTGTATTACAAAAATAGTTTTATTTTACAGTTGGGATTCTGTTGTATTGTATTATTCCGGATGATTGAAGAAATTAATTGTGAAAAATGTAATTTGCTACATGCTTTTCATAACTGGCAGTTTGAAGCACGAACTTACTTTTATGTTAAATTTGATCGTTGTTGTTTCACAAATTTATAAACATTAAATTTGGATTTTAAGAAAACTAATTTGAACCACTTCAAATGAAATTTATCTGTAAGATTTTATTATCTGTTTATTTATTGGCTGGAATTTTTTATATTTCGGTAGGTCAAAGTATTATTCTTAAACAAACCAATGAATCAGGTATTTATAAAAAAGGCGAAGAAATTGAAGTTTCGGTTTTATTAGATGAAATGGAATCTGATTCGATAATAGTCAGGATAAGGGAAAATTATAATCGCGATGTTTCTGAACAAAAAATTAAATACTCAGGGAAAAAACAAATCATATTTTCTGAATCATATAATGAACCCTCATCAGTAATTGTTGAAGTAAGGATTGGAAGAAATATTATAGGTATTGGTAGTGTTGTTGAACCCGATCAGTTTCAGCCAGGGACAAAGCGCCCAAAGGACTTTGATAAATATTGGAAGGCAGAGAAAAAAGCATTACGGGCACTTTCATTGGAAGTAAAAGATCTTCCGTTAGAAGATATTGAAGAGGGTTATGTTTGCTCCGATATTGAAATTAACTGCACAGGGCCAAAACCTGCAAGGGGTTATTTTGCCAAACCAAAATCGGCAAAAGCCAAATCATTGCCCATTGTGCTTTTTGTTCATGCAGCTGGTGTTAGCGGATCGTGGTGTCTTTCGAAACCGGAAAATGCGATGAATTATGCAAAAATGGGTGGTGGGGCACTTGCTTTTGATTTAAATGCACACGGTATGATAAACGGGCAATCAGTGGATTATTACCTCGAATTGGAAAGAGGAGAATTAAGGAATTATTATCATCAGGGAGTTGAGGACAGAGATGAATATTATTTCAGGGGGATGTATTTACGGCTCATACGAACTCTTGATTTTTTAACAAGCCAACCCGAATGGGATGGTGAACGTATATTAGTGTTGGGAGAAAGCCAGGGTGGAGGACAGTCATTGGTAGCTGCCGGATTGGATGAACGCGTAAGTGCAGTTGTTGCAACTGTTCCGGCAATGTGTAATTTTTACGGAACCTTTGATAATGCTATTGGCGGATGGCCCGATCCGATGGGTACAAAAAGTGATAAGGAAAAAATGCTGGAAACAATTCCGTATTTTGATGCAGCTCATATTTTAAAAGGTTCGAAAGCCACTTTTGTAACCGAAATTGGCTTGATTGATGTCACATGTCCTTCTTATTCTGTTTATGCCGCTTTAAATCAGGTTAAAGGTAAGAAGATAACACTTGGAGTTCCATACCGTGGACATCAAATGAATTCAAGAAGGCACAAAGATCATTATGAAATCTGGGATAATACAGTGCATAAAACCAAAAATGATTTTATTGCCGATTTTCTGAAATAGGCAGGTCGATGTCTGATGTTCAAAGTATAAGAATGTAAAATTCAACAGGTAACTAAAATAGATCGTTTATGAAAAAAATATCAATTCTTATAAGCATATTTGCAATAACCAGTATTATGGTGCAAGCTCAACCGGGTACCAAAGAACGTATTAAAGTAAACAGCCAAGCTCTTGAAGGCAACCTTGTTGATGATCCGGCTGAACGGGATGTTACTGTTTATCTTCCACCATCTTATTCAAAAAAATCTGACAAACATTATCCGGTGCTTTATATGTTACATGGATTTACCGATAACGATAGCCAATGGTTTGGCTGGGAAGAACACTGGATCAATCTTCACGAAGTGATTGATGCGGCATTGGCCGAGGGGAATACAAAAGAAATGATTGTGGTGATGCCAAACGCTTATAACCGGTTTAAGGGCAGTATGTATTCGAGTTCACCAACCATTGGCGATTGGGAAACTTTTATTACAAAAGAACTGGTAGATTATATTGATTCAAATTACCGTACCATTGCCAATGTTAAAAGCCGTGGTTTAGCCGGTCATTCGATGGGTGGTTATGGTACCATTCGTTTAGGAATGAAATATCCTGATGTTTTTTCTGCCATTTATATGTTGAGTGCCTGTTGTATGGAAGGAGCTGTTTCCACCAATCCGGAGTTTATGAAAAGTATGGAAGCAATTACTTCTGTAGATCAGTTAGAGGATGCTTCTTTTGGTGCAATGGCAACCATGGCTTCGGCAGCCGCCTGGGCACCCAACCCAAATAAGCCTCCTTTTTATTTTGATTTACCCTTTGCCGATGGTGAAGTACTTCATGATATTGCTGCTAAATTTTCAGCTAACCGGACACTTTATATTATTGAGCAATATCTGCCAAACCTTAAAAAACTAAAGGCTATTGCTATGGATGCCGGAACTCAGGATAGGGGAATAAGCAGTTCAACCAAAAAATTGCATGATTTGTTAAATTCCTATGGAATAAAACATATGTATGAAAGTTACGAAGGCGACCATCTTAACCGAATTGAAGAACGTATCCGGACTAAAACGCTGCCTTTCTTCTCGCGGAACCTGAGATTCGATTAATTAGATGCAGGAGTAATAATCCGGTAATTTCCGCTTAAATGCATTAAACTAAACAGGTAAAGTAATCCATCATAATAAGGGTCAAAATATCCGTCTTCATAAGGTTCCAGTTTAGAATTCCATAACTCATCGATAAATTTCCAACTTTTTGCTTGTGTTCCCATAAGCGAAGTTGCGGCAGAAGTAGCTACTAATCCTATAGAATGGCGTAATGTCCGATATCCTCCGGCTTGAAGAATGTATTCAGGAAGAGTTCCATCTACATTAAATTGGTCTTCAAAAGTATCAATCCCCCTGCAGAAAAGGAAGTTTTGAATTCGTTTACCATAATCCTGTTGCCATTTTATATCTTTTGCATACCACGAATAATCCATGGCAATATTCATAGGTACCCGCCATGAGTCGTAACGAAAAGCAGCAGGCCTACGACCCCGGGTTCTGGGAGCTCCGCTAAACTCAGTATAATCGGCATTCAGTGCTGTTTTGGAACTACAGGCCCTGTGTAGGAAAACACGGGCTGTATCGGCACAATCTCTGTAAAATTGTTCATGCCCATCCTTGGCATATTCAGCCCAGATTTCGTAAAAGGCAGGTAAATGGTACGAAGGATCAGTCCAGTCGTATCCGTTTACATCGGGTACAAAATTAATTTGTTTGTGTTCAACATTGATAACATTTTTTATTCCTTCAGTCCCGTCTT
>JABMQB010000744.1 GCA_013203525.1 Mariniphaga sp. | reverse complement strand
TTTTAAGTGTCTCACTTTTTGAGAAAGTGTCTATAAATCATTTACTTACGCAAACTGATTTCCGCTTTCTGGAGGAACAGTCTCGTAACCAATTGAATTTATGGGACATATAACGGGACAGTAGTGATGCGAAATAAATAATGTTACATGGTACTAGGTTGTATATTAATTGCAAGCAGCCCCAGCTGGATAACCAACTGAGATATTTAATTTATCAATATCCTCTTGTTGAAGCGTGAACTCTAATGAGTCAATATTAGAATCAACTTGATCTACGTTTTTTGCGCTAACAACTACTGAATCAATCTTACAATTATCTATTACCCATCTTATAGCAATTTGAGAAATTGGTCTGTTATACTTTATTGATAATTTATTTAGTATATTTAATATTTTATTGTTTTTTTCCCAATGCTCGGGTTGAAAATGAATTAATCGGTGTCTTCTATCTGATTGATCGAACCTTGATGAGGAATCATATTTACCAGTAAATAATCCTTGAGCAAGTGGGCTATATGAAAATGTTGTAATATTTTGTTTTTTCGCTTGTTTGAATATTAAATCTGATTTTTTATAATCAATAAGGTTTATTGGTCCCTGAAATGCGGAAATATTAAAATCATTAAACAAGAGAAAAGTGGATTCTGAAAAAAAATTAGAAATGCCATAGTTCATGATTTTACCTTCTGACTTAACTTTCTCTAAAGCAATAATTGTTTCTTCTATATTAATTTTATTATCAGGCCAATGTATTAAATATAGAGGGATGGCGTCAATCTTTAGTCTCTTTAAGCTATCATGTAGTGCTTTAATCAAATAGCTTGGACTCGAATCCATATATGTAAACGCTCTGCCCCCAAAATTAGACTTCTCCCACCTTACACCAAATTTAGTAATGATAAATGCATCTTTTCTAAAAGAGCCTAATGCTTTAGACAATTCGATTTCAGCTTTCCCTAATCCATACACATCTGCAACATCAAAAACATTGATTCCTCTTTCCACGGCCCTATTAATTGCCTTATAAATTGCATCAATGTCAACCTTCCCCCAATCTGTACCTCCAAGTGGCTCACATCCAAAAGTTAATTTTGAAAGCTCCGTATTATTAATCATTTATTAAAAAGTATTTTAGATATTGTTAGAAGTATTACTCGAAAATCAAACCAAAATTTTCTTGATTTAACATACTCTATTCTTAATTTATTTTTTTCTTTCAAAACATTATTTTCATAAGATAAATCCGGATTAAAATCATCTATTAATTCGTTTAAATTAGAAAATTTTATAGAGGCTAAATCTGTTATGCCCGGTTTCACTTGAAGAATTAATAATTCTTCGTCTTTATAATTTTTAGTATATCTAGGAAGTTCTGGTCTCGGACCTACTAAGCTCATTTTCCCCATTAAAACATTTAATAGCTGTGGTAATTCATCTATCTTAAATTTTCTTATAAATTTTCCTATAAATGTAATCCTTGGATCATTTCTACTAGTTGAACCGGCCAATGTCTCTGACCCCAAATACATTGAACGAAATTTGTAAATATAAAAAGGCCTTTCAAATTTACCCGACCTACGACCTTTATAAAAAATTGGCCCTTTCGAACTTATCTTAATTAAAACCGAAACTATAATAAAAATTGGAAAGAGTACAATCAATCCAATAATTGAAATAATAATATCAGTAATTCTTTTTGAAATACAATACAAAAATGTTGTTTTCATCTGTAGATAAAATATTTCCGCAAAGGATTATAATGGCTTCTCAAACCAAACACCTCCTCTACCATCTAAATTCAAAGTGGTTTTAATTTTGTGATTATTAATAAATTCATCAACCGCTTTCCTTGATCCAAAACAAGTAAGGTAGTCATCAATAATAACATAACCTCCTCCTGAAATTTGATTATATAAATTTTCTAAAGGAATCTTAGTTGATTCATACCAATCTCCATCTAACCTTAAAATTGCAATTTGACCAATTTTAGACTTTGTTATTGGAACTGTGTCTTGAAACCATCCTTTAACTAAATTGACTTCGCTTTCAGGTAATTCCAATTTATTAAACATCAATTTACGAACCTGTTCGATTGTTCCTAAACATGCCCCCTTCGGTAACGGTCTTATGAAATGACCCGTTTTACCCATTTCATAATCATCTTTAGTTGGTTCCGGCAACCCTTCATATGAATCAAAAAACCATTTGACTCTCTTTTTTCCATTTAGTGCTTTATTCGCTAAAGAAAGCATAGCAGCCGTTCCTCCTTCTGCAACGCCACACTCAACCAATGCTCCTTCAATATTATTAGACTCAACCAACGCTGTAACATCGAAAGCATTTTCAAGAGCCTTTCTTCCTCCCATTGTATAAGGTAATAATTTTAAAGTGAGTTTGACTTTTAATCGTTGTTTTTTGCTGCCGCTAAGCAAGTAGAAAATATACCTAAAAAAATAACTCCATCTTAATAAATTTTTATACGAATTGTAAAGGGCATCGTAAACAAATTTAAATATATTTCTTGGTAAAAATTTTTGTAAAACTGGAATAATAGTTCTTGCAGTTTTGCCCATCAAAGTGGGTTGATAATTTAAATTGTTATCTTTCATTATTTTTATTTTTATTTTTATTTATCAAAT
>JABMQB010000743.1 GCA_013203525.1 Mariniphaga sp. | reverse complement strand
GCATATTTCCCCGTGCCGGGAATTCGTAGGTTACACTTTCTGCCTGTGGTAGGTATTCGCTGTTGTATGGAGTTGTAGTGGCTTGAATCCTCGATGGCATACCTAGATTTAAAGCCCATATTGGAGCATCAAAAGTGTGGGCACCCATATCGCCCATTGCACCGGTACCATAATCCCATAATCCCCTCCATGCAAAATGAGTTGTATCGGGGTGATACGATTTTTCAGGTGCCGGACCTAACCATAAATCAAAATTCAGGTTTGATGGAATGTCGATCCCATCGGGGCGGTTAAAATAACCTTGTTTCCATACCGGGCGGTTCGACCACATATGTACTTCCCTGACATTCCCAATAGCTCCTGATTGTATCCATTCTACAGTTTGCATAGTGCCTTCTATGTTATGCCCCTGGTTACCCATTTGAGTTACAACTCCTGTTTTTTCAGCAAGTTCTTTTAAAAACCGAACCTCGTGAATTGATTTTGCCATTGGTTTTTCAACAAATACGTGTTTGCCTGCTTTCATGGCATAGGACGCAATTGCAGCATGGGTATGGTCGGGTGTACCAATCAATACAGCATCAATTTCCTTTTCATTATCTATCATTTCACGGAAATCGGAATAAATTTTTGCTTTTGGGTAACCAGCAAAAATATGCCCTGCGTATTCAGAATCCACATCACATAAGGCATAAATATTAGCATGTTTAAATGATTGATCATTTCCTGCAGCTCCCATCTGAATCGGTGAGTCAGTGTTCTCAACACCTTCACACCTGGCTGGGCGTCTTCCTCCTCCTGGAAATCCACCTCGTTGCGGACGAATCCCGGCATAAGGTTGCATTAGCATTCCTGCAAATCCCATTCGTCTTTTTATAGGAACATCCGGTGTGGCAATATTCTGAATATCACCACCTCCCTGGCTACCAACTCCTATGCCTGCAATATTAATCATGTCGCTGGGTGCTACATAACCTTTCCCACCCAAAACATGTCGCGGGATTATTGTAATACCGGCTGTTGCTACTGCTGAAGTAGCTAAAAATTAGCTTCTTGAAAAATTTTGAGAGCCTCTTGTTTTTTGATTTTTTTTATTCATTTAGTTTAGCTTTTATTGGTTATAATATCTTCAATGTGTCAGATAGACAATTTAGACTAATTGAGAGTTATTTGGTTTAATTTAATTTTCTGATATATTGTATAGTTTGTTTAAATTCGTAATTGTAAATAAAAAAGTAGTAGGAATATTTGAATTCTGAAATAAACCTTGTTTTATATTGAGCCATTTTTTTAAAATGCAGGTCGTAATATTTGAACAGGTGAAATATTTTTTCAATCTTCGAAATAAATTAACTTATGTTATTTTTTCTGTCTAATTTTTAATTCTTATTATGAATAAAATTGTCTTTTTAATTATCCTGTTTGCATTTGTAGTTTTAACTGTTTCGGCTCAGGAAAAAATGGAATATTTTTTACCAGATAATGTAGATTATAATCCTAAAATTCCAACACCGGAACAATTTTTTAATCAACAAATGGGGGAACGGCATTTAACACATTCTCAAGTATTATCTTATATGCAGGAAATTGAAAGGATTTCAGACAGAGCAATAATTCAGGAATATGCACGTACTCATGAAAATAGGCCACTTATCCAGGTTGTTTTTACTTCATCCGAGAATCAAAAAAATCTTAATCAATTAAAAGAACTGCATTATAAATATTCTGAGCCTGGAACAGATATTGAAAAAGAAAGTATCCCATTGGTTGTGAATCTCGGATATGGCGTACATGGAAACGAATCAAGTGCAACAAATTCGTCGGTTTTAACTGCCTATTATCTTGCAGCAGCGCAAGGAGAAAAAATTGACAGGTTATTGGAAAGTACAATTATCCTGGTTGATCCATGTTTAAATCCTGATGGATTTACGAGGCATAGTACATGGGCAAATATGCATCAAAGCAGTACTGAAATGCCATATTCTGATTCAAGGCAGTTTTCGGAAGTATGGCCGGGTGGCAGAACTAACCATTATTGGTTTGATTTGAACAGGGATTATATTTTGTTGGTTCATCCTGAAAGTAAAGGTAGGGTATCAAGATTTCATGAGTGGAAACCAAATATTGTAACAGACCATCATGAGATGGGAAGTGGTTCCAGCTTCTTTTTTCAACCCGGTGTTCCAAGCAGAAATAATCCGTTAACTCCCAAGCGAAACTATGAATTGACTAAAATGATTGGTAATTATCATGCTCATTTCCTTGACAGTATTGGTTCATATTATTTTTCAGAGGAGAATTTTGATGACTTTTATTTTGGCAAAGGATCATCGTACCCCGATATTAATGGTAGCATAGGAATTTTATTTGAACAGGCAGGTTTCAGAGGAAGAGTTAGAGAAACTTCATCGGGTGTGAAAAAATTGGCATTTGGTATCCGGAATCAGTTTGCTGTCACTCTATCAACATTGGAATCAGCCTTGGATCTTAAGGAAGAATTACTGGAATTACAAAAAGAGTTTTATACTGAAGCTTTAAGTCAGGCTGAAAAGGATCAGGTAAAAGCATATATTTTTGGTGATGAAACAGATTTGGAAAAAACTGGAAAGTTTATCAGTTTTTTGGAAAAACACCAGATTCATGTTTTCCCACTTAAGGAGAATATCGAGAAAGAAGGAATTGTATTTCATAAAGATTTTTCATTTGCTATTCCGTTGAACCAAAAGCAGTATCGATTGATAAGGTCATTCTTTGAAGAAGTTGTTAGTTTTAAAGATACTACCTTTTATGATGTTTCAACATGGACTTTTCCTCATGCCTATAATATTCCGTATACAAAAATTGGTTCAAAAGAAATGCAATCGGTTTTGGGAGATCCATTAAACGGGGAAGTACAAATTGAAGGCGAGGTTATTGGAGGAAAAAGCAACTATGCTTACGTTTTTCGTTGGGATCAGTATTCTTCTCCGCAGGTTTTGTATTCATTAGTTGGAAATGGAATTTATACAAAAGTTGCTACCGATAAATTTGAATGTGGTGTTAATGGTGCAACTGAGAAATTTACATATGGATCTGTTCTGATCCAGGTTTCTGAACAACAAATGTCAGTAACTGAGGTATATGAAACAATTAAAAATATTGCAGCAAATTCAGGAATTGATTTTTACGCTATTGAAACAGGATTGACTTCCTCAGGTATTGACATAGGGAGCAATAAATTTTCAGGAATAAAAAAGCCAGAATTGTTAATGTTAGTTGGTGACGGAGTAAACAGTCGGCAAGCTGGCGAATTGTGGCATCTGTTAGACATAAAATATAAGATTCCTGTTTGCCTTGTTGATATTAACCGTTTTAGTTCAGCAAACCTCTACGAGTATAATACATTGATATTACCTTCCGGTTCATACAGGGATATGGGGAAATCAGAGCTTGAGTCAATTAAATTATGGATACAAAAGGGTAACTCTTTAATTACTTTTGGCGACGCTGCCAGGTGGGTATCAAGAAATGGCCTTACAAATACCCAGTTTAAACCTTCTGCAAAACGCGATTCAACAGCATCGGCAAAGTTCGCTGACCAACAATCAGTAAGAGTGAAGAATTTAATAAGTGGCGCTATTTTTAAAGCAAATTTAGACATTACACATCCCTTATGTTATGGTTATTCAAGAGATGAAATTTCGATATTTAAGTCGGGGACAATGGTTGCAGAAAGTATAAATCTACCCTACGGTGAACCAATCAGATTTTCAGATAATCCTTTAATAAGTGGATATGCTTCACCGCAAAATATTAACCGGTTAAAAGGGGCACCGGTTGTTTCAATTCAGTCATTGGAAAAAGGGTCAGTAATTAGTTTTTACGAAAACATGGATTTTCGGGGCTATTGGCTGGGTACAAATAAACTTATATTGAATGCTATATTTTTTTCAGGTTTAATGTAGCTTGTTAGAAATTATAATTGATACCAGTATAAATCCCAATTCTGTATGGCTTGTAATTAATGGCTTCGTTTTTATTAATCGATTTCAGGTAATAGTTTACCCGTGGCTCAACAGAAACAGAAAGCCTTTTACCCAGTGCATAATCAACCCCGACTCCAACGGTTCCCGAATAATTAAGTTTTGAAATATCAGCCGTTTTTCCAATATTTTCTTTGTTATTGCCCTCGCCCATGTAAACATTATTTCCAATAATCCAATTGGCACTAAGACCACCAATAAGGTCAATGGCAATTTTCTTATCAATTAAATTATATTTTAGAAGAACCGGGATTTCAATAAAGTCAAAAACCTGCGAAAATTGGCTATTGGTTAATAAAGTGTTTGATAAATTACTTTCTGAATCAAGGGTTGCAGATAATTCCGCATTCTCCGGAGTTTGAGAAAATTCAATTACACCTGCTGAACTATTCATTGACATTTTGCCCTGTTTTATTTCAACAGGGGTGTTGAAATAATCGGCGGCTACTGAAGCTTTATCAAAAGAAATATTTTCCCTGGTTGAAAATAATTGCAATGAGTTTCCTGATTGTTGTCCATTTTGAGAATAGTAAATACCACTTTCTATACTCCAATGTTTTGCTGCCTTAAATTCAACGGATACTCCACCTGTAATATCTGTATTTCCTTCGGAATTTGAATAAGTCATATTCTGACTATAATATTCACTATGGCTGGTATTTTGCGATGAATATCCAGGTGATACCCTAAGTCCTACTTCCCATTTGTTTTTATCGAGATCGGTTGCATTATTATTTACTGAATTAAAAGCGATTAACTCTTTATCTTTTTCAGAAAGGTTTTGTATTAAATTATATTCTTTTTCAGAAATAGATTTTAATTTCTCTGAAGTTGTGCCGGTTTTAATAAATGCTTTGATACTGCCAATTAAGTTAAACCGGGAGTTATTTCGAGGCTTGGTTACAGCTACAGCTACATTACTTTCTGTACTTAATCGACTAATAATATCGTTCTCAGAATTAATTTCTTGTGAATTATTATCCACCTCGGCAATCAAGGTTTTATTTTCTGATAAATCTGAAACAGGAATATTTTCATTCTGTTCCTGTGATTCTACATTATCAACGGTTGTATCCTGATTAGCCGGAGTCACTTTTTCTATTTCATTTTCAGCTAAAGGTACGTTTTGATTAGAGGAATTGTTTAGCAGCCAACCGCCTATTATTGCAGCTACTACAACAGCAGCAACGGCGATTGCTCTATAAAAAATGATTGTCCCTTTTCGCTTGTTTTTCTTCAGACCATTCTGAATATTTTCCCACGAACCGAAAGGAGGAGTAACACTGTGCCCTTCCAATTTATCACGGAAAATTTTATCCAGATTTTGTTCATTCTTATTCATACTGAATAATTCGAATTTGTTTCAACACTATTGTAAAGCTTCTGAACTTTACGCTTTAAAATATCCCTGGCTCTGGCCAGGTTCGATTTGGATGTTCCAATACTAATTTCCATCTCTTCGCTTATTTCTTTGTGGCTTAATCCTTCAATTACATAAAGGTTAAATACCATCCGGTAACGTGGTGTTAACTCCTGAACCAATTTTAAAAGCTCATCAGCAGTCATTTTTTCTATTATATCATCAGAATATTTCTGAGTATCATAAATTCCAACATCTTCAACCGGGTAAAGCATATTTTGCTTCCGGTATTTTTCTAACGATACATTTACCATAATTCTACGAACCCAACCTTCCAAAGAACCTTCGTGCCTGAATTTTTTAATATTTGTAAATACTTTAACAAATCCATCCTGTAAATTGTCTTCTGCTTCTGTACTGTCTTTTGCATATCTAAGGCAAACCCCGAACATTTTAGGGGCAAACATATTATATAATGTTTCCTGTGCCTTTGAATCACCGGATGCACAATTTTCAATAATATTTTTTAAGTCTTTCAAGTTCTGGCTCTGCAATTGGTCGTGTAAAATTAAGGATTATAATTTCCTTGTTGAGATATTTAACGATCCTTAACTTAAAATGGCTTATTTTTAATGTTACAATTTTAATTATTTGTCCTCGTTGTTTAAATTATAGGTTTAGATGAAACTTATTCAATAAAGGTTGCGTGAAAGAATAATCAGAGAACGCAACCAATAGTTACAGGATAACGTCTTAATGATTAAATCGATAAAAATAAAACCATGAAAAAGATTATAGCTACTTTATTGATTGCCCTGGTTGTTTTTGTATCCTGCAATCAGGAAAGTAATTCTCCCGATGAAATCAGCAATATTGAATTGGATGAAAAATCATCACAATTAATTGAAGCAGACAATGAGTTGGGTTTCGAATTGTTTCAAAAAATCAATTCAGAAGCTGAAGATGAAAATTTAATGATTTCTCCGTTAAGTGTTTCGGTAGCACTTGCAATGGCATATAATGGTGCCGATGGTGATACCAAAAGTGAAATGGAACAAACTCTAAAAGTATTTGGATTATCAACAGAAGAAATCAATGCTTCATATCAGTTTCTGATCAATGCTCTTCAATCGCTTGATGAAGATGTTGTATTTGAACTGGCAAATGCCATTTTCTATGAAAAAACGTTCTCGGTAAAAAGTGCCTTTCTAGGAGTTAATGAGAATATATACAATGCAGAAGTGTCAGGGCTTGATTTTTCAAATCCCTCTGCAGTTGAGACAATTAATAATTGGGTTGCTGATAAAACAAACCATAAAATCGAAACAATAATTGATCAGCTTGATCCAATGGACGTAATGGTATTGTTAAATGCTGTTTATTTTAACGGTATCTGGCAAACAAAGTTTGATGATGAAGGCACACATGAATTGCCTTTTTTGAAAAATAACGGGACTGTTATTGATGTAGCGATGATGAATAAGGAAGACAAGGTTGAATATACATCGAATGATTTTTTTAGCGCGGTGCAATTACCTTATGGAACCGGACAATACAAAATGGTTGTTTTCCTACCGGCAAGCGGTAAAAATTCAGATGATATTATTAATTCTCTTTCAGTTTCGAACTGGAAAAACTGGATGGAAAGTTTTCAGGAAAAAGAACATGTTGTTGTTACTATGCCACGCTTTAAATATCGGTACGAACTAGAATTAAACGATGTCTTAAAAGAAATGGGTATGGTAAAAGCATTTTCAGATCAGAATGCTAATTTCTCAAAAATATCTGATATTTTTATTTATATAAGTTCGGTTATTCATAAAACATATATCGATGTAAATGAAAATGGTACAGAAGCTGCTGCAGTTACTGCTATAACTTTTTCAACGACATCTGCAGGACCTGAACAAGCTCAAAAAATTTATTTTACAGTTGACAAACCATTTGTATATGTTATTATAGAAAAAGACACGAATGCAATTCTGTTTATTGGAGAAGTTACACATCCGATATATGAAGATTAAGTTTTTTACGTTATATAAATTGAAAGCTAAAAACAATAACCTTATTCAGAAGCTATGAAAACAAAAATTCTAACTGCACTATTATTCTTTTTGATTTTTGTAGGATGTCAGGAAGATAACGAAGTTTTGTATTTTCAGGAAACCGGGACTGTTATTGACTATGCAGGTTCGGGGAACTGTGGATTTATTGTTGAACTTGATAACGGAAAAAATATTTTACCGGTAACTTACCCCGGAGATTTCACATTTGCTCATGGACAGGAAGTTTGGGTTGAATATTCTGAAATCTCGGATGTAATAATGCTTTGTGAGAAAGGTGCCGCTTCAAAAATTAGCCGTATTGAACAGTTAGGCTGTTCTCCCTATGTAGACCTTTATTTTCATAATACAGATAGTCTGGCAAGAGATCCGGTTTATATTCACGAGGTGTATCTTGATGGCGATTGTTTGCATGTAAAACTATCATATAGTGGTGGATGTGAGGATCATACTGTTGACATGGCACGAATAAATCCTCCATGTTTAACACCTCCATTACCACCACCCACTTTTGAAATAAGGCATGATAGTAAAGGCGATATGTGTGAAGCATTTATAACCCGTGAATTCAGGTTTGATATGTCACCCTTAAAAGATGAAGGTGAAAGGACCTTTGTTGTATACGCGGTATTAATTAATGGTGAAGTATACAACGAAACGTTTGATTATAACTGGTAAGATATCATTAGGTTTTAGTTTATATTTTTTGATTGCATTTGCCATTTGGTGGATGCTTTCATTTTTTAAAAGCGATTTTATATATTTTTACTGAATGGCTGTAAATGACATTTTGTTATTAGGTGATAAAAGGCTTTATGATAAAAGTGTTCCTGTAGATAAAAAGGAATTGATTGATTTGATGCCTCAAATAAATCTCATGTTTGATACAATTATTGATTTTCGTGAAAAGTATGGTTCGGGAAGGGCAATTGCTGCTCCGTAGATTGGATTGTTTAAACGAATAATATGTTTAAATATTGACAAACCTGTTGCTCTTATAAATCCTGAAATAATTGATTACAGTAATCAAATGTTTGAGGTCTGGGATGATTGTATGAGTTTTCCTGGGTTACTGGTTAAAGTTGAAAGGCATTTTTCAATTACTTTGGATTTTATGGATTTGAACTGGAAAAAAAACACATGGCAACTCAAGGGCGATATGGCAGAATTAATACAGCACGAGTACGACCATTTGGACGGGATTCTGGCTATTCAACGTGCTATAGATAATAAGTCGTTCAGATGGAGAAAATAATTATTTTTTTTAACGATTCGGAATAATTAGTTGTCTTTTTTTCAGATCGTATTTATCGCCTTTTCTCATTAAAAAGAATTTATTTGAATTTTCAGGAAGTATTTTCAATTCCCGTGTATCTCTTTTATAAAATGAGCCATCGTATATAGCAACGTAACTTTTGCCAATAACTTCCATCATATCGTTTGATACAACCACCGCTGTGCTTTCATCTATTCCAAGTCCCAACAATTCCGGTCGGGCTTCCAGTATTTCAAACATGTCGAACATCCGGTTTCGTGCCAGCAGGTGTTGATCGATAGCAACATTCTTAAGGAATCCAAATCCTTCTTCATGATCGCCCATCATAATGGTATTTGTTTTTGAATCGCCACGTGCAAGGTACGATCCCTGAATGGTTGCACCTGCCGATGAACCACCAATTACTCCATCCCGACCGAGGAGTTTCCATAATTCATCTACAACTTTTGTATTTGCATATGCATCAACTAAACGCCACTGCCTGCCACCACCAAACCATACTGCTGTTGCTTCCTTTATAGGTTTTATAAATTCATCTGTATTGGCTTCTTTTGGATCCCGGGTATGTATGATTGTTAAATTTTTCACACCGGCATCTTTTAGTAAATTCATAAAATACCAGTCATTATCAAAATTTTCTCCTTCCGATGCAGTTGGAATTACAACTATTCTGGCATTTTCTCCACCTGATGACTTGATAAAATAAGGTAATATTTCTTCGGTATTTCCTCCTCCAACAATAATTAGTTTTCCATTTTCAGGACCAATATTTTGGGCTAGCGATGCTGAAAACATTAAAATGCAAAAAATAGTAAATATAAATTTTGATTTTTTCATGGCTTTTGATGTTTTGAAAGGCTGTTAAAAAAAGAACCGTTCTCATAAAAAAAGAACGGTTCAATATTTTTTAAATTTTAGATTCTTTTAGAAAATTGAATATGCAATTCCAAATGCAAAACCATAGGTTGCTTTGTCGTAATTTTCAGAGTATGAACCAAAATTTTCACTGGTAAAACCTTTATCTACACTTTCATAATTGGTAGCCATAAAGCCCAAATCTAAAGTAATATTGTCAGAAAGTTTCCATTCAACACCTAAAGCACCTGTATAAGTTGAATTGCTATAGCTGAAATCACTTTGATATTGTTCGCTTGCACCTGTACCCATTCTTAATGCGCCAATACTTACAGCAAAATTATCGGAGAGGCTATATTGAAGTCCAAGTGCCAGTTCCCATGAATTTCCATCAATAGTTCTTTCCTGGCTATAAATATTATTTCCCCAGTTAACGTTTTTATCGAAATAACTTGTATAAGAAAGTTGGGCACTAAATGCATCCGTTAATTTATAATCGGCACCAACTGAAAG
>JABMQB010000742.1 GCA_013203525.1 Mariniphaga sp. | reverse complement strand
TGGATTGACTTTGTTTAAAATTATTACTTGAGACGATGAAACAAAATATACCGCATAAATAAAAGCTAAAAAATTGACGGAATTTCCAATTACTAGCAAGCAAAAATCATCAATATCCAAATCAATTTTAATATTTTTAGTGTTTGACGGTGCAAACGATTTAAAAAAATAAGACAAAAAGAAACATGATAGGGCACCAGTAATTAACATAACTGATGAAGTGAAAAAAACATCAACATTGTTTATTGCCAGAAACCTCAACGAGACATTGCATGCTCCCCACAGGATAGACATTAGAACTGTAAGCGCGAAACCTACAAGTTTTCTCCTATTAAGCAAAAAACCCTTTGTTGCCGAGAATAACAAAAACAAAAGGCCGGAAGGTTTTTCCCCTTTTGTTTTTGAACGAGCATCTTTCTTCTGAAGATAAATTGCATACCCGTTTTTAATATCTTTTAAAATTCCTTTTTGGTCAATTATTTTCAATTTTTCCAACCTGTTGTCTTCAAATACTTGAAGACTTTTTGTAGTGACTTTTAATTCATCGCTCAAGGAGATAATTCTTTCGTTGAATAATCCTTTTTGGAACTCATCAATTTTTTGTTTAAAACTTATCACTTCCTCTATGGATTTTGTAACTACATCACCAAGGCCATTTTTAAACTGATTGTAGACTATCTCAATTTCTTTCTTTTTGATAACTTCTAAAGATGGAAAAGATTTTATTTTTTTTAACTGATATCTTAATGCAGATTGTCGAAAACGAAGTCCATCTATTTTTAATTGAATTTTTGTCAAATCTTCTTGTTGTGTTTCATAGGCATCATTCGTTTTAAAACTTTTAAGAGCTAAGTCAATTTTTTTTAAGTCATTGTTTAAAGAATTTAAAGTAGCTTTTACATCGCTGATTTTTTTTGTTCCATTTTCCGTTAAAAACTTTTTTAACTTTAATTTATGGCCATTTATTTTTTCAATTTCCCTAAAGCTTTTTTGTATGCTAGCAATGATAGAAACATCTAGGTCAAAAATAAATGCATGAGGTTTAATTGCAGGAGGTATTCTTCTAGTAAGATCATAACACGACATGATATCTTTAAACTCGGATGCTTCTTCTCGAACAAATGGGCCTAAAAATTCTCTGAAGCTAAGATTTATATTATCGGAGAGCTCAGGGAACAGTAATTTTCTCAAATATTGATTGGCATCATCTAGGTTAGAAAACTCCGTCTCTTTGCCATCTTTTGTAATCATTGGGTTTTCCGGCTTTTCTTTTGTTCTGGTTATCCTTAAACCTTGACCATTGATTTCTAAATCTAAAATTATTTGCGTATCTTCAGAAAATTTATCCAATGGAATTTTCATTACTCGACTATCCTTAGTTTTTTTTAGTAAACAAAAGTTTATAAACTCCACACACAAAGACTTACCAACTCCATTGGTTTTCTTACCCCTTTTTACATTATCTACTTTTACTTTCTCACCCATAACAAGATTTATTCCATCGCTAAACTCAATAGGTTTAAATATTTTCGGATCAGAATGGAGTTTAAATAATTGTATTCTCATATTTTATAGATATAAGGCTCTGTAAAATCAACAATATCTGCTGTATACAAAAAAATCAATGATAAAACAATTTGTCTGTAGTGAATAATCTTTAGCTCTTTTTTTAACTTTTCAGTAACTTCAAAAATGCTTACTTTGTCATCTTTTTTTGATTTCAAAATTCTTAATATCAAATATCCAATATAAACAGGAGTTGTTTTAATTTCTTCGTCTTTTGTGATTAAGTTATTCATTTTCATTTGGAAATACATTACATTTTGGAATTTCTCCGATTAGGTAATATCGAATGGCATTACGATCATATTCTTTTTCACCTTGTTTCAGAATATCTGCAAAGTGGTCTGTAAGTTTATCTAAAGCAGTTATTGGATTATTATCATTTTCTCTCAACATTCTTCTACTTTCTCGCTTTAAGTATGCCGTGATCTTTCCAACTCTGATTTTATCTAACCCAACTACTTTTTTTGCTTCTTTTTGTGCTATCGCATACATTGCGCTATTTACTATCTCGCTGTTTATCTCTTTACAATATTTAGTGAATCTTCTGTAAATCTTTTTTTCAGGATCAGGCATCACATCTTCCAAGTCACCTTTTTGTAATTCCGTATTATTTGATATATAAATAATGAGATCAATTATTGTCTCAACTTCTCTTGGTTGACATTCGTCATCGTTCGCGTTCTTAAACATCATTTTCCCCGCTTGATAAACATTTCCATTTATTCTAGGATTATTGAGCTGAACACCAATATTTCGAATGATATTACTTTCAAGAAGAATGAAAATTCTTTTTTGATCTTTTTCTTTTAAATCAAGGGCCAACTTTACAATTTTTTCCAACCCCCAGTTTATTTTCCTTATTCCATCCTCATTCTGATCTAATTTAGCGATTTCTCGAAGAGCTTCCCCTTTTAAATTGCGCTTTGTAACAAAAATCCATTTTTCAAAAGAGGCCGTTTCAACCCACTCTTTTAGAAATTTTTCATAATCTTCATTGATTTTATCAACTGTTTTTTTGTTATCGTATTCAAATGATTCAGGAGTATACACAGCGAAAAACTCTTTTTTTTCCAAACAATGACCATCGCTACCTAAATCACGCAACATCTTTGGTGTTTGTAAATTAGGGTAATGGCAAATTAATATGTCCCAAAATAATTGCTGGAAGTCTTTTCCTGACTTTCTTGCTATTCGATCTCTTATAGTTTCTTCGGTAGATTTTGTCACAAGTTAAGCTGTTCTCTAATAAAAAATATTATACAGACAATAAAACATTTTTGAAACTGTCCATGCTTAAATCCGACAACCAAGTTGTTGATTAAACAAAAAATCGTCAAAAAGAACGCCTATCTATCTAATTCAAAACTAAGGCTTGAGAAATTCCTTAATTGACAATATATAACCTCGAGGTAATCCTCAATTCTAAGGCCGAAGGAACGACTTGTAACACTGAATTAAGCTATGGTTCACAAACAAAATTATTCCAAATCAGTAATAAAAACATCCAAAACCCAACC
>JABMQB010000741.1 GCA_013203525.1 Mariniphaga sp. | reverse complement strand
TTCAGTGGAGGTATTTGTTACTGAACTCCCTGTAACCTTTAATGGAAAATCTCAAACTAATATTGCTTCATATGGTACGCAGCTTACGTTCACTGGCGGAAATAAATATAGTACCAGCTGGTCGCCTGATGGGAAATGGATTGCGTATTTGGCACCGGAAATTATCAGCGATGAAAAATATATCGCAACTATATTCATGATTCCGGCGGAAGGTGGAGAAGCACAAAAAATTACAACCGTTTCAGACAATGTTACGGCAGGTGGAATCGACTGGTCACCTGACGGGAAATCGATCGCGTATTTTTCAAAGAAGGAAGATACTTCAGCGGGTACTTTGAACCTCATCCCAATCGCTGGCGGTGAGTCCCGGGAGGTTTGTCAAATTAAAAATATCATTGCTCACAACAATATATCCTGGTCGCCGGATGGACAAAAAATAGCTTTCGTCTCCAGTGGCAAAATCTGGGTGGTTCCGGCAGAGGGGGGCGAACCTGTGGAAGTGAAGACGGATGTCGATGCCAGGGCTGGCATGCTCGACTGGTCACCGGATGGACAAAAAATCACCTTCTCCGGTGAAAGCGGCATGAAACCGGAACTCTGGTTTATGGAGGATTTTCTACCGCTTGAAAAACTGGCACAAAATAAAAAAACAGAAGCTGCCAAAGAACCTGAAGGAATTGTAATTAAACAAGTCTGGACTGATGAAAAAGTTGATGATATGGGGCAGGTTTCCATGGACGGAAATTATCTGTCGTATGTTGATTGGGATAGTGGCAATCTGGCAATCCGCAACCTGAAAACAAAGGAAAATAAACTTGTAACACATGAAGGTTCATGGGATGAAACCTATCATTATGCAGATGTAAGTTTAATTACAAACGACGGGAAAAAGATCATTTACTCATGGTTTAATGATGATGAGAATTACGATCTCAGATCAACGGATATCATTAATTCAACCCCCAAAATAATTTACAAACCAAAAACTCCTGAACAAATATTTCCTAAATTAAAATATTCAAATGATAAGAAAGTTATTGTACAGAGGTTTAATCCAAGTGAAATATGGCATTTGGCTTCAGTAAATTTGGAAAACGGAGAAATAAATAATTTGAAAGATTTTGAAGGAAATTTTGCAATTAATTTATCAAAAAGTCCGGACAGGA
This sequence comes from Mariniphaga sp., assembly GCA_013203525.1. Taxonomy (GTDB): domain Bacteria; phylum Bacteroidota; class Bacteroidia; order Bacteroidales; family Prolixibacteraceae; genus JABMQB01. The sequence goes on along the minus strand of JABMQB010000741.1, from coordinate 6,061 downwards.
AATATTTTGCATTTGATTTTCCTAACAAAAATGATCGATCAAGATTTAATATTAATTTATTATCGACTGATGGAAAAGAAGAATTGCCACTTGTCGATCATCCTGCCAACGACCGGTTGCTAGGCTGGTTGCCTGGAAATAATGAATTGCTTTTTATTAGTGACCGTTCAGGCACAACCGATGTCTGGGCATTGAATACTTCAAACCTTGCCTCATTGAAAGATCCGGAACTGATTCTGACCAATATTGGAAATATCAATCCGTTAGGATTTACCGATAATGGATCTTTATTTTACAGCATTAGAATGCGTAAATTCAATGCCTTTATTATACCATTTGATGAGAATTCCGGGAAGCTTTCTATGGATTCAAAAAAGGCCATATTTGGATCGATCCTCGATCCATTGTGGATAAACGAAGAAACAATGATCTGGGAGAACTTTGCTACAGAACCAAATAGTACATGGAAGTTTAAACTTTCTGCCCTTAATAACAAAACTGGTACTAAAAGGGAATTGGCAGCAAACATTAATGTACAGGGGCCCCCGCGCTTATCACCAGACGGAAAATCTGTTTTAATTTTCGGTTTGGACGAATTAAGAGTGAAGGACCAGAATTACAAAGGTGGAATTTATAGTATTGACATTAATTCAGGAATTGCATCAGAAATAAAAGTTTTGAAGGATGTTTCCCGTTCGTACAGTGTTGAATGGGATAAAGACGGTAAAAATGTCTTTTATACCAGTAACAGAAAAATTATAAAACACAATATTGAAACAGGTGTTGAGACCGTACTTTATGAAGATGCACATTTGGGTATTTATAGTTCATTAAGAAGATCATGGGATGGCGATCATCTGCTCTTTGATGTGCAGGAAAATGACACATTGAAACATTTGAAAAGTATTCCAGTGAATGGTGGAGAAGATAGAATACTCAGTAGTTTCAATACGAGTTATACTCATATAATGTTTAAAAAACTTATTTTATCGTCCAATGGTGAATATATCTATTTTTCTGTTGATGATCCGGAAAGCGAAAGCGGTTCAATTTTATGGAAGATTTCAAAGGAAGGAGGAAAAAAGGAAAAACTATGGCACTCAAAAAATAAAATTGCAGGCTTAGATATTCATCCAACTGGAAAACAAATGGTTATTTCGAATTTCAGCAGGGTAAAAGAAATCCGTGTAATAGAAAACCTGGCACAGGAAGTTGAAAAAATATTTAGCCAGGATGAATAACATATATTAATAAAGAGATAATTTTAAAAGGAGTACTCAACTTAATTGAGTTCCCCTTGGTCGTTTTTAATAACCAAAAGTAATAATGTGTGTGAAGTTTAATTTTATAAATTATAAGGACAAAATCTATTTGATTGATTATCAAGAATAGACCTCCTTCTCCCGCAAAGCGGGATCTTCCTCCGCCAGCTGGCGGAAAAGAATGAGATGGGGGGTCTATAGTAAAAACTTGATAAACAATCCATTTATAAATAAACAGTTCTACAAGTTGTAAAAATTAAGATACTGAAAAACCATCAATGAAAACCAAATTCAAATCGGCTTCAAGGCTTTCTTTAGTTTTTATTGTTACCCTGGTAATATCGGGGAGCCTTTTAACCTATTTCAGTATCAATACCATTTCAAACTTTAAAGAGTTAACCGAAAAAAAGGTACAGGAGGAGGAAGCTGAATTGGCTCAGTGGTTTATTGAATCTATAAAACTAAAACTGGATGAAGCCACTTCACTGTTTCTGGATAAGATTGATTCAGCCGGATTTTATGCTGTGTCACGTTTCGAATCGGAAGAATCAAATTCGTTGATTCAATATCCTTTTATCCTTAATAAGGAGGGCAGATTTCTTTTTCCAAACTTTCCGGAGGAGCCTCAACTATCAGAATTGAAACCTTCTCCTGCAGGTTATACTGAAAACTTTAAATCAGGGGAAACAGCAGAATTTCTAAGGTCTGACTTTGAAACAGCTTCCCGATATTATTTATCAGCATTTAATCAGGCATTATCAAATCAGGATAAAGCACAGGTTTTAAATGCACTGGGCAGGGTATCGGTAAAAAGAAATCTATATACTTCAGCGTTTAATTATTATAAATCTATTGTTTCCTCCTACTTTTCAGAATATGATAAAAACGGGTTCCCTTTTGTTTATTACGCAGTTCCCCAACTTTTAAAAATCAGCAATTCCATTAATTCCGACAGTGTATTAATTATAACTAATTCCTTTTTATCAAAATTAAAATACGGGGAGATTCCAATTAATTTCAGTACCGAAGACATTATTCAACAAATTTCGGACTGGTTGGTGCAAAACAATTTCAATGATACCAACAAAAAACAATTAGCTGAAAGTTTAATTCAACAGGTAAATCAGCAAACAGGATTTATTCAAAATTATGGTGAAATTATTAAAGAATATTTGTTAGGTGGTAAAGGGCAATCCGAGCCAGTTACAAATGGATTTCAGCCGGTTAACGTTCCCTCAGAAGAAATCAGTCTTTTGCTTTTAATTAATACTGAATTAGAGAATCCAGTGGGATTTGCCGTCGATGGGGATACTATTTTTTCTTCAATCTTAAAAAATATAAAATCCTCGGAATTTGAGTATCATTTTGAAATTTCGGAATGGCGTAATACTTCAATCACCAATAATGGATTAACTTTTTATTCACAGCTAAATCCCTATTTCCCAAAACATCAAATACAAATTAAGCCAGCCAACGAAAACCTGATTAATGATTACGTTCTTCGCCAAAGCTGGATTTATGGTATTTTGTTGGTTTTACTAATGGCAGGAATGACGCTGGGAATTATCCTGATATTACGTGATATATCCAGGGAAAAACAGATTGCCCGGCTTCGGGCCGATTTTATATCCAACGTAACCCATGAATTAAAAAACCCTCTTACATCGATTTTGATGTTTGCTGAGTCACTGTTCTTAAATAGGATAAAATCAGATTCTGATAGAAAGGAATACTATTAATTAATTATTAAAGAAAGCGGACGGCTCAAACGGATGATTAATAATATCCTGGAATTTTCGAAAATGGAAAAAGGGAAAGCTGAATACCGTATTGTTCCAGTCAATTTATCGGAATTGATAAATTCTGTTATTCAGGAAATGAATTACTGGCTAGAAGAAAAAAACTTTGAAGTGAAAACAGAACTTGATAATACCCTAATAGCAGAAATCGACTCGGAAAAAATAAAACAGGCCTTGGAAAATTTAATAAGTAATGCAGTTAAGTATTCTGATGAAAAACGAAAAATTATTATCCGGTTATTCGCTGAAAATAATCAAGCCTGTATAGAAATAGAAGACTTTGGGATTGGAATTTCTGCTGATCAACAGGAACATATTTTTGAAAAGTTTTATAGAGCCAGCCAAAGCGGAGCAGCCGAAATCAGCGGCACAGGGCTTGGGCTTACCGTTGTAAAAGAAATTGTGGAAGCACACGGCGGACAAATAAAAGTAACGAGTGAAGTTGGGAAAGGAAGTAGATTTTCAATATATTTAAAGACAGATGTAAAATAATGAAAACAATCCTGATCATAGAAGATGATGTCAGTATCCTGCGGGGCTTAAAAGATAACCTTGAATACGAAGGATACAAAGTTTTGTATGCATCTGATGGAAAGAAGGGATTGCAGCTGGCACTTGAATCTAAGTCTGACCTGATTTTACTCGACATTATGCTTCCCGGAATAAACGGATTTGAAATTTGCCGTAAAGTAAAAAAAGAAAAAGCTGAACTTCCAATTATCATGATCACCGCACGTGGTTCGGAAATGGATAAAGTTTCTGGATTGGATATAGGAGCCGATGATTATATTACCAAACCATTCAGCATCCCGGAATTACTTGCCAGAGTCAGGGCTGTCCTCAGAAGATTTGACAAATCAGAAAAAACACCGGAAGTATTTGAATCAGGTAATATCAAAATCGATTTTAAAAAATTTCAGGCTTATGTTGGAAACAGTGAAATAAGCTTATCCAGTAAAGAGTTTGCCCTGTTAAAATATTTTATCTCTCATGAGGGAGAAGCAATTCACAGGCATGATCTGTTAACCGAGGTTTGGGGATATCAGGCAACACCAACCACCCGGACAGTCGATAATTTTATCCTCGACTTACGGAAAAAGCTGGAGGAAAATCCTTCCAAACCAAAACACATAATTAGTGTACGAGGTGTGGGGTATAAATTTGTTAAGTAGAATTATTTATCCGACCAATTGCGATTAAACTAAACAAAATTTCGTTTTCTACCATTTAGGTTTTTTAAAGTGTCTGAAAGAATATTACAGTCGTCGACAACCTGGTAATCAAACATGCCAACACATGCAAAATCAGCACCATTTTCAAAAGCATACTTAAATCCATTCTTAGGGCTTAATGCTCCTGCAGCCAAAACTTTGAATGCAATCCATGGTTTATTTATTGTTTCCATATAGGATGCTGTATCTTCAGGAGTTCGGCTCCAGTAATTGTCCCTGAGATTATTGATAACTACAGGTTTTGATTCATCTTTCTGGTACGACCAGTAATTATGTGGATGTAGAGTCTTCATGTAAAAATCAACTGGAAACTGATTCTTTTCCATGGCTTTTACAGTTTCAAGTTCATGCGCCCCTACTCCAACAGGACATCCCTTTCCATAAAAATGATTCAGCCATTTTTCAAACAAATCCAATCGTCCTGCCTGCATCCATCGGTCGGCAATATTACCCTGAATATACACTGCCGATGCACCTGAATCTATTGCCCACTGAGAATTTGTAATCACATCATCATCTTTTGGATAAGTCTGGGCGAGCCATTGAATTTCACCTCCAAGTTTCCAGTACCTGTTCATTACTTTTATGCTATCTGAGGCTGTCCTGATAACGGCTGAATTTATTCCACATGCTTCGCACAATCTAAAAGTATCCCAGATTTTTTCATTTGTAAAATAGGTTTTCAGCAATCGTGATACATATATCAGATCCCTCGAATGAGCAAATCCTGCTATCAAATTCCCACCACAGATTAGCCTACTGATTTCAAGGTTTCCGATTTTACTCGTCGGAGGTTTCTCTTTTAAATCCTTAAGGCCGGCAAAGTTTGCAGCTTTAACCGATGCAGATGTTACACCATTGATTTTCAAATTCTTTTCTTCATAACTTTCATAACCAAAGTTTTTTAATACGGCATATGAAAATCCTCCCAGTATTGGTATTGAAATCAGGTTTTTTATCACTCGTCTGCGATCTAAAACCGGTAATTCAGAAAATTTTGGATTGTCAGTTTTGGGGATTTCAATTGAACTTGTTTTATTTTTAGTGAATCGATTAAAAGAAATTCCGGTAAGCAGATTATCAAAACTAAAAAACCATTGTTTTGGAATTCTCGCTATTAAAAGAAGCATAACAATTTCAATCAGGTTTTTATTAACCCATATATAGTTCCCCTCCAGGTTACCGCTTAGCATTAAACCTGTAAATGGTGGCTGGGAAATGTAATAGGATAATAAAAGAATTACTCCTGATACGGCTGAAATCCTTGTCATTAATCCAACAAATAAACCAAATCCGATAAAAATCAATCCCCATATATTGATAAAATCAACTACAGGCAAAGCAGAACTTGTTGCAAGGGATTTAAAAAATCCTGAAAATATCCATGTTGACTCCATAAGATAAGGAGCGGCAGACCAGGCGGGATTTATAAGTTTTATTAATCCCTCATAAAACAAGTGCCAGCCTATTAAAATTCTCACTAAAGTCAGGAGCCAGACGGGTGGTTTTATTTTAGTTGCCATGATTTTAATATTGATCAATAATATAAAGATAAAAGAATATCATAAAAAAACTGCTCATCAAAAAATGAACGGTTCCCTTATGCTTACTAACAATTTCTATTCAATAATAATTGTTTTTCCGGTAACTCTAAATCTTCCTTTGACAGTTCCTGTTGTATATGCATCAGCAGTTCCTGAAAAACCAGGTTGTTTCCCCCCAACCGACACCGTAAACCATCCCGGCTCAATTGCTCTTTTTTCTTTTT
>JABMQB010000740.1 GCA_013203525.1 Mariniphaga sp. | reverse complement strand
CTGCAAAACTTCATTACAAATATCGTTCTGGCTGGACCCTAATTTAATATCTCTTAAAAATGACACTTAATAGTTAAATATTATACGATTAATAAAATGTTATCTGATAAGCAAAAGTAAGAATATTCAATTTTTATAAAATGAAGAGCTTTCGAGTATATGAACTCTCAAAATAAATATTTCTGGTTCCGGCTGTAGTATTGCAATGTAGAGTGGAATGTGGTTTATGAGAAGTCTTTTATAAAATAGAACAATGAAATTGGGTTATTAATCGATCTATTTTTATAATTAGTATTTTGCGTACATTGCAATTCATTATCAATAAATGAATCCTACATGAAAAGAAATAACTTGTCAATAGTATGGATAATTTTAATTATCATTTTTTCATTTAATTTTTCATTTTCTCAGGAAAGGGTAATTTCTGGTATAATTACTACATTCGATAGTATTCCGCTGGTAAATGCGCAGATAAGTGTTAAAAGTTCAAAACTAATTGTAAAATCAGATACTTTTGGAAATTTTCAAGTTTCATGTTTACCTATCGATAAATTAAAAATAAGTGCCAATGGTTTTATTAGCCAGAATGTAAAACTAAATGGAAAAATAAAACTTGTAATGGTCAACCTGATGTTAAAAACTAATCCCAAAAGCAGGGATATTGCAATTGGCTACGGACATGTGAAAGATAAAGATTTGCTTTATGCAATTTCATCGGTTGAAAACAAAAATGATTTTTCACATTATTCAGATATGTTTGACCTTATAAAAAGTAAGTTTCCAGGCGTACAGGTTTCCAATGGCGAAATTATTATCAGAGGAAGTAATTCATTCAATTCATCAAATGCAGCTTTAATTGTTGTTGATGGCATGCCAATGGGGAATAATATATTAGAATCAATTTCACCAGTTGAGGTAAAAAGCATTGATATCTTAAAAGATGCTTCTTCCTCAATTTACGGATCCAGAGGTGCAAATGGTGTAATTGTAATTCAAACCAAAAGAGGAGGGGATTAAACTATTTAAATTTAAGTTTAAGTATAACTTCCGATTCAACTGGTTCTCCATTTTTAAGCTCAGGCATCCATTTTGACTGGTTATAAAGAATTTCTTTTGCTCTTTCAAATAGTATAGAATCTGGTGAATTTAACGCTTCAATATTTGTAATACTCCCTGATTTATTAATTGTAAGTTCTACTCTAACATTCTTTTTTGAAGGTTTGTAGTTTTCGGGAATTTTACATTTTTCTTTAAGATAAAGATCAAATTCATCATATCCTCCAAGAGGTTCAGCTTCGCTATCTTGAATTTTGGAAATACTCTTACTGCTTTTTATATTTCTGGTTGAAACAACTTCATTTAATGCAATTTCTGAAGGGATTAATTCAATAATATTATTTGAGTCATTATAAAAATCGAATTCGGTTTGTTCCATCCCAGCGTAACTAACTATAAGAGCATGTGTTGTGTCATTTGGGACTTTCATTTCAAATTTGCCCTCTGAATCAGTAATTGCGGTTATTTCAGTTCCTTTTGCTAAAAGGTTTACACCGGGTAATACGCTTTGATCATCAGCTGAAATGACCTTCCCCTTAATAAATTGAGTCGATTCAGGATTAAAAGCACTTGATATTTCCAGTCCGCCTACAACCATTCTTTTTTCATTAGCTGCCACACCATCGATAAAAAACTGAGAAGCAGGTTGAGCCGCACTCTTTTTTGCGCTAATTTCATCAATGTCAGGCTCGTGGATTAGCATCATCGTTTCTTTATCAGGAACATCTATTTCTATTATTTCTTTTTCAACATCCAGCTTCTCAGCAATATTCAAGATCTCATCCCTTTCCATTATTGGTTCATCTTCAACCATAACTATTTCATCGACAATTTCTTCTGCTGATTCATTTTCAATTTCCGGGCTCGAATACACTTCCTCCTTTTCAGGTATGTCTAATTTACTTTCTGTAACTTCTTTTATGGGTGACTCAATGTTTAAAAGTGAATAGATTACACCCGATGAAATAACCAGTAATACGGAAGCAGCCACTGCCCAATAACGGAATTTGTTGCTTCTTTTCAAAGGCTTGATCTTTTTCTTCAATTCATTTAAATCAGAAGTAATTTCCTCACTATTATAAACCAGTATACCTTCCAAAGCTTCAGCTTCAAATGGGTGTTGCTGCAATAGGCTTTCAAATTCATAGCGCTCTGAATTACTCATTTTATCTGATAAATATCGGATAAAATCCTCCTTGTTTATATGTTTATCTTTTTCTATCATTTCTTATTTTCAAGGCAGATTTTTAAGTTTCGCTTCCCATTCTGAATATAACTTTTTACTTTTTTTTCTTCAATATTG
>JABMQB010000739.1 GCA_013203525.1 Mariniphaga sp. | reverse complement strand
TTCTAGATCATGGGTTTCATATATTATTCGCCGCCCGAGCACTACTCCAAAAATGAAAGCCGCGAACAGGTTGCGCGAAATAATTAAATCTGGCGATGGCTTGTTCAATGAATATATCAGGGCCAGCAGGGCAATTTTAATACTGACGAAGCGTGCGGATTTACTGAAAAATGATATAATCCCGATTTTGTCGAAACTGACCCCAAATAATTCGTTCAATGTCGGCTTCAGGATATTTTTATCAGAAACATTTCGTTTCACAAATAAATTGACTTGCGCCTCATTCTGATTAAATCCATGACATTGCATTAAAACATGAATTGAATTCGCTGTTCGCGACGGTAATTGTGATGGCGAGATATAATAGATATTTAAGGTTCTGTCCTTATAATTCATGAGAAACAACCAATTGGTAAACCATTGATTGTCGAATGATTATACCAGGACATATTCTGTGTGGTCATCGCCAGCAATCTGTTGGGACTGCATGAGATATTAATCAAATACGTCAAAACAGATTACTCTGCGCCAACATCTTTCTGTTAATCAAAAAGGTGAAAAGGACACAACTCTCAAAAGCGAAGGCCACAACATTGAAGAGGTTATCCAGCGGTGTATAGAACATGCAGACAGTCAGGGAATAAATGAGAAGGGCCAGGGGATAGACAGCGAAGAAGTACCCGCTTTTCAACAAATACATGTATCTACGTATGACCAGCGCCAGCAGCAAAAGACCGATAAATGACCACAGGAAACCGAAATTCCTTAATATGTCAATGTACTGATTAAATGAAGTCGGCACATAGTAATGTGATTGAGTAAATCCAATCCCAAACAAAAATTCAATAATATTAAAGTTACTTACAATCTGAATACTGCTTGTTACCGCGAATATGCGCTCATAATTCGAATATTCACTGTTATAACGGATATTCGATAACCATATGTAAAGTTGGTCGTACAGCATCACGCTCATTATCAATAAAATTGGAACAATAATCTTCAGTCCATAATTATTAATGATCTTTCGTGCATGTCTGTCCAGTGTGGAATACACTAAAAGCGTCGTCACCGTGGATATGAAGGCATTCCTGGTCCCGCTGAACAGGATGCTGACAAAGAACAGCAAGCCAAGAATAAGGTACAAAATATTCGTATTACGTGACAGGGGGCCCCGCGTCTGTTCTTTTCGGTACAGGTACAGCAGGCTGATGATACCAAGCCCCTGCAGCAGGCCGAAATGGGTGGGTTCCCCCATGACTCCGTGTATCCTGCTTATGAAATAAATACTGGATTTATACTCGATACCAAAAAGTGATATTGAACCACCCATAAAGAAGTACCAAGCTATCAACGTATTGATGAGCGTAAAGATGCTGATAGTCCTGGCAAAAGTGGTCACCAGGCTGTCGATAGATTTGTCATCCTGAATTAAAATACATACAATCGGGAATACATGCAGGAGAATTATTCTAAGGATAAAGGGATTACGCCCCTGGGGATGAACTATGATATCCAGGGACATCAAAAACAACAGGACCAGGTACAGAAACAGGAGTACGCCCCCGTAAAAAACGATATTCCGCCGCATAAATAATCTGAAGAATGAATAGAGCAACCCGAGGGCAATTAAGATTACACCATGGTAGAGCAGTGGCCATTCCTGGGGTACACCCGGTATTTTGTGTGAGAAGGTTACACACCACAGGACGACAATGGCATAAAGGATGTAGAAATTGTTTTTCACGACACTAGGGCCTAGTCCCAAGTATATCTGAGTTTGGTCGCATCAAACATTCCGTCGTTGATATTGCCGGAATCAGTTTTCCCATGATGGTACGGAACGTATTGAGTGGATACGCTCTGCAGGTAGCCAGTGACAAATCCAATGCGAACCCTGCTCGTTTTACCAGCAACTGTAATGAAACATTTGTAAAGCCATGTAAATGCTCATAGGGAGACATTATATGCATTTTAGCACCATCAAAGGGAAACATCGACCAGATATCTTTATTGCGTACATGGTGGTGAATATTGGGTACTGCAATCCGTAACAGGCTACGGGATTTCAAATAGGGAATCAGACCTCTAAGTAATTCATAGGGATCTTTTGTATGCTCCAGTACTTGTTCCAGGTTAATGACATCAAAACGATTACCGTTTAATTCTGACAGTTGTTGTACGATAGTGAAATTCTTATTCGCAATGTTCTTTATTCGTTTTATGTTTGGTTCATAGGCAGTTACCTGGAATCCCACTACTGAAGCTGCAGTTGTCCATAGACAGTTTCCGCTTCCGTAATCAAGTAATTGTGTTGGCAATCCTTTGGCAGCAGTAAACCGGTATAGACGATACATCGATTTAATCATATTTGAATCTGGATATAACTTCGGTTCAACTTGTTTTAGTTGAACACCAGCATTATACATCCCCGATAATGAAGCGAAATCCGGTTGAGTATGGTGGTATATGTGACCACATCCGTTGCATTTCATGATTTGCATGTCCAAATCTTCCAGCCAGGAATCCATAAAACCTTTATACTTTACAGAACTTAATTCCATAAACCTGGATTTTGCTTCTTTGTCCGGAGTGAAGACCTGCGTCTGCCCCCCCCCTTCACAGGCCGGGCATGCTTCAATCGTACTAATGTTCATATATTAATGACCAATTCCGCCATGCAATCGTGTTTTGGAACTGGATACCTGCCATTCGTTCAGTTCAATTTGATGAAGCCACCCGGCTCCTGCAGATGCTTCTCAACCTCACTGGCTACCGATGAATCAAAGGTGTCCGAGTAGAATTTTTCCGGCGGAATCACCAGATATATATCCTTGTCAGCCGTATTGTTCTGCTGGATCCGGTCAATGAAATTAGACCAGCTTTCCCTTTCTTCCGGTTTATTGGAAGAATATGGCCGCCTTAATTCAATATCCGTCCTCAGGTATCTTAAATGATTTATTCCGAAGACTACAATGCTGTTTGGTGGTACAATAGAATATTTCTTGCTGACGTCGTCAACAGTAGCATGATAACTGGCTCCACCGTACTTGATATATGTTTTCACAGGAACAGTGGCTAACCATGAAAGCACCGAAAGAGATATCAAGGCTCTCCTGAAAACAGTAAAAACGTTTTTGTGGGTTCTTATTTCAATATAATTGATAAGGGCAATAAAAATTAATAACGTACCCGGTGCAAGTTCTCTGTAGCCCAGCGCTGTTATCTGCAGCATACCGTATATGAATATTATAATTAAGTAATATGATATCCCCACCAATAAAAATACTAGAGATAAACTGTGTATATTTTTATCACTGATATAATTAGCTTTGTCAAAAATAATTTCTCTATTTCTATAAATTAACGCTGCAAAAATAACTGCTTCTAACAGCAGAAAGGCCAATCCACTGAGCCCGGGATTATTGGATAGAAAGTTTAACTCAGTCGCTATAGTTTTTATTAAGGAAAAAATATAATCCGCTACAGGCACCTCTCTTGGTGTATTTCTTAACATTCCAGTTAAATAGCCGGTTTTTAGATAGTTATTAAATAAATACAACCCTATTA
>JABMQB010000738.1 GCA_013203525.1 Mariniphaga sp. | reverse complement strand
TTTTTGGGGAAGAACGGGTTGAAACAGCAATAAAAAGAATATTTGATTATGTATTTGCCAAATTTAAATATCCGGGGATTCCACAAATGAAGCTGACTCAAATTGATAATAATCCATTTTTTGTCGATGATATTAAAATTATATCTATTCGTGGCTTTCATCATAAACTGCCGGTATTTGGATTCAGAATCGGAGGCTTTGCGTACATGACGGATATTAATAAGGTTGAATTGGAAGAAAAGAAAAAGTTGAATGGGCTAAAGGTTTTAATTGTTAATGCCCTGCGTAAGGAAAAACACATTTCGCATTATAATTTGAAACAGGCTTTACAATTAATTGATGAATTACAACCGGAAAAAGCATATCTGACTCATATTTCACATCAGATGGGTTTTTATAAAGAAGTCTCAATAGAATTGCCATCAAATGTTTTTCTTGCCTTCGATGGCTTGAAAATTACAATTTAACTTTCTTGCTAAGCCAGGGAAGAATAGTAAATAAAGTGGCTATAAAATAAATACAACCTGCAAAAATAAATGCCGATTGCAGGCTCAAATTATCGGTTAAATATCCCAAAGCCGGGCCTATTACAGCAAAATTTATTCTGATTACAAAGTTTCGAACCGAAAGAATAGTAGCCCGAATTTCAGAATCGGTATGTTGGTTTATGCGGTTTTTTAGGATAGGGGTTGCTATTCCGCGGAAAACATAAAAGAGAAATAAGAAAACAATACCTACCCGAATAATAAACAAACCTGAAAAAATAAACCCCAATGAAATCAAAACCAGTATCAAAAGGGATGATTTCAAACTACCGGTTTTTTTATCAAATTTATAAGCAAATACTGATGCCAATCCAACAGTCACATTTAGCAAGGTCCAGATAATTCCAAACCATGCTACAGGGATATCCACTTCTTTTAGGAAGGGCTGTACAAGCCAGGCAAAAGTCAAGGTTGCCGTTCCGGTTAGTGCTGAAAATAACACGGCAATACGCAGGTTTTTATTTTTGGTTAATGTAGATTTTATAGCGAGTATTAGTTTTTTTACCGAGTGGGCATGTTTTTTTGCATGTGTATATGGCTCAACCATTAACAATGCAGCAGGAATTGCTGCTGTGGCAATAACCGTTTGAAAAAAGAAAGGTGTACGCAAAGTTAAGGTTGCTAATAATCCTCCCACAATACCTGCAAGTGCTTCAGCAAAATTCCCAACCGATGTAATCCTTCCTTCCTGTTTCAGATATTTCTTCTCATTTCCCGAAGCTTTTAAACTGTCGTAGAGCATTGCTGAATCGGCACCTGAAATAAAACTATACCCGATTCCTAAAATAATTTCGGCAATTATAAAAGCCATAAATCCATACGAAAAACTGTACATAAGAAATCCTGAAGCTCCAAGGATACTACCAAATAGTAAAGTTTTTTTTCTACCCCAAACATCGGCTAAATATCCCGATGGAATCTCCATTGCAACAATAGCAATTGAGTAAATCGACTTTAGAATAAATATTTCATGCATACCCATGCCATTGTCGTTATAAAATAAAACCACAACTGGCATAACCATATTAAACCATTTTGAGATTTTGATGATATAAAGGGCTGAAATATTTCGATTCAAATAAGACTGCATAAAATTATTTCTGCAAAAATATAAAAGAGAAAATTAATACATGTTTTCAGAAAAATGACCAATTATATTTCAAACTGCTTAATAATGGTTAAGTTTTATTGAATTTTGATAGTTTTTCTATTAAAATAATTCTTTTTTGTGTATTAAGTGACTATTTTTATCCTTTATACAGATTTTAAGGATTTTTATTAACAAACATAATATGAAACTTTTTATTCCTGAAAATTATCATTCGGTATTGGATGTCAATCAAACCGAAAAGGCTATAAAACTAGTAAAAGATTATTTCCAACAGGATTTAGCATCTGAACTTCGATTACGAAGAGTTACTGCCCCATTGTTTGTAAAAAAGGGTACAGGAATTAACGACGACCTTAACGGGATTGAACGCCCTGTTTCTTTTCCTATAAAAGAGTTGAATGAATCGGAGGCTGAAATTGTACAGTCGTTGGCAAAATGGAAACGCATGGCATTGGCTGATCTTGGAATTGAGCATGGTTACGGGATTTATACCGATATGAACGCCATCAGGCCCGACGAGGAATTAACCAATATTCACTCGCTTTATGTTGACCAATGGGACTGGGAAAGAGTGCTTAACAAAGAAGAAAGAAACCTTGACTTTCTAACATATATTGTGAAAAAAATATATTCAGTTCTGAAACGTACCGAGTACCAGGTTTTTGAACATTATCCGGATATTGTACCTTTGCTGCCCGAAGAGATTACTTTTATACATACCGAAGAATTGGTTGCAAAGTATCCGGGGCAAACAATTAAGGAAAGGGAAACCGAAGCGGCTAAGGAATTTGGCGCTATTTTTATTATTGGTATTGGCGGTGAACTTCCAAATGGTGAAATGCACGACGGCCGTGCCCCTGATTATGATGACTGGACAACCCCAACAGTATCAGGTTATAAAGGAATAAATGGCGATATCGTAATTTGGAATCCTGTACTTGAAAGTGCTTTTGAAATTTCTTCGATGGGAATACGGGTTGATAAGGATGCACTTTTGAAACAATTAGAGATCAGAGGGCTTTCGGAAAGAACTGAATTGGAATGGCATAAAAAATTATTAAACGATGAACTCCCGTTGTCGTTTGGCGGTGGAATAGGGCAGTCGCGTTTATGTATGTATTTCTTACGGAAAGCACACATTGGCGAAATACAGTCAAGTATCTGGCCAGATGATATGATAGAACAATGTAAATCGAATAATATTCATTTATTATAAAATTATTATTGGCATTAATCTTTGTGCACTCTGTGTTTTTCTCTGTTTACTTTGTGGTTAAAATACCTTTTTACCACAGAGGGCGCAGAGATCAAAGCCCACAGAGATAATATAAAAAAGAACAAGTTCGATAGTTTGCCCAGAAATTGTTTTTCAGCTAATCATTTTTTTTATCTTTGCACCGCATTGGAAATAATTTTATTTCTTGAAATGCTAAGGTATGCCTTGGTAGCTCAGTTGGATAGAGCAACTGCCTTCTAAGCAGTAGGT
>JABMQB010000737.1 GCA_013203525.1 Mariniphaga sp. | reverse complement strand
GTTGCATTGGCACCAATACTCACTCCCTTTTTCACCAATGTTTTTTTAAATTCTTGTTTTCTATTAACGGCACTTCTGGGATTTATTACATTCGTAAAAACCATTGATGGGCCAAGAAAAACATCGTCATCGCAAATTACCCCGGAATAAATGGAAACATTATTTTGAACTTTAACATTATTTCCCAATAGTACATTATCGCCAATAAAAACATTTTGTCCTAAAACACAATTTTTGCCAATTTTTGCACTCCCCATTAAATGGCAAAAATGCCAGATTTTTGTACCTTTCCCAATAAGGCAACCTGAATCGATAATTGAAGAAGAGTGTACGTAGTAATCCATAATAAATTAATTAACCACGAAAATAACCAATTATTTTGTTTGTTATATATTCAAGTTGTTCTTCGTTTAATTCAGTATGCATAGGTAACGATAAAACAGTTTCTGTTAATAATTCACTTATCGGGAAATTACCTTTTTTATATCCTAAATATTCATAAGCTTTTTGAATATGAATTGGTTTAGGATAATAGATCATTGCCGGGATCCCGTTCTTTTCAAGATGGCTTTTTAGCTCATTCCTGTATTTTGTAGTAATAGTGTACTGATGGAACGAATGTGTGCTGTATTCCTCCCTTTTTGGAATTTGCAATTCTTCAATTTTGTTTAATTTGCTATCGTAATATTCAGCTGCTTTTTGCCGGGCATTAATATGTTTATTTATATATTTCAGTTTAACTTCCAGAATAGCTGCCTGAATACTGTCAAGCCTTGAATTTACCCCTATCCGCTCATAATAATAGCGGTCAGTCATTCCATGATTGGCGATGGAACGAATCGTTGATGCCAGTTTGCTATCATTGCAATAAATTGCACCTCCATCGCCAAAAGCACCTAAGTTTTTTGATGGAAAAAATGAATTACATCCGATATGACCTATTGTTCCGGCTTTTTTTCTGGAACCATCTTTTAATATATAATCGGTTCCAAGAACCTGGCAGGCATCCTCAATAACATAAAGGTTGTACTTTTTTGCTATAGCCATTATTGTTTTAACATCGGCACATTGTCCAAAAAGGTGAACCGGAAGGATGGCTTTGGTTTTTGGAGTAATTGCTTTCTCTATTTTACCAATGTCGATATTGTAGTTCCAAGGATCAGCATCAACAAATACAGGTTTTAATTGGAGCAAAGCCAGTACTTCAACAGTAGCAATAAATGTAAATGGGGTGGTTATAACCTCATCGCCAGGCTTTAGCTCCAGTGCCATTAATGCAATTTGAATAGCATCGGTTCCGTTACCGCAGGCAATAACATGGGTATTTAAGTAATCGGATAGTTTTTTTTCAAAGTCTATAACTTTTCCACTTTTTATAAATTTTGTCGATTTAATAACATCATGAATGGCTGCATCAATTTCATCTTTCATTGTGAGATATTGACCATAAAGGTCGGACATTAGAATGGGTTGCATATTACTTTTTTAATTAAAACTACGAAACATATTCTTTTATTATTTGTGTAATTTTTATTAATGCCTTGCCATCTCCAAAGATAACTATTATCGAAGGTTTTCAGCTATCACAACTTTTTTTAATTACTTTAATCATCTTATAAGTTAACGTCACATGGCTCAAAGAATTAATGTCAAGTTTGTACTATGGTGGAACGACCATTTGCCTGAAAAAAAAATCTGCCATGTTTTCGTCAATATGTTGGCACGTTTGCACCAACAGAAGTAAGCATAAAAATCAAAATAATTAATTCACCTACTTATGACAAAATGCAAAAGTATATATTTGCAAACAAAAATTCTATTTAATGAAGATATTAATGGTTCTTGAATCTGATTTCCCACCAGACTCTAGAGTTGAAAAAGAAGCAATAAGTCTTTTTGAACAGGGACATGAAATTCATATCATTTGTTATTCAAATGAGCGGTTACCGGAATTTGAATTGAAAGATAAATTTACAATCCACAGGATCAAATTCTCAGGTTTTTTTAGATATAAAATCAGTGTTTTAGCTTTGGTTTTGCCATTCTATTTTATAAAATGGCGAAAGGCCATAAACCGGTCATATAAAAAATATTTATTTGATGTAATTCATGTTCATGATTTACCCTTAAGCAAAGTTGGTTATTATTTTAAAAAGAAATATGGTTGCCAGTTAGTTTGTGATCAGCATGAGTTTTATAGTAATTGGATTTATGAAACGGCACACATGAATACTCTTCTTGGGAAAATAATTGCCAGAATTTCAAATTGGAAAAGCTATGAAAAAAAATATTTGAATCTCGCTGATTTAATAATCACAGTAGCCAAGCCTTTGGAAGAGAATTATCTTCAGAAATACGATGTTAAGAAGGATAAAATTATTACGGTTCCTAATACTCCCACTAAAAATATTTATTGTCGGAAAAATATTCAGCAAGAAATTGTTGAGAAATATAAAAAAGATTTTGTCATATTTTATGCCGGAGGAATTGACATTTTGAGGGGAATAGATACAGCGATTCGCGCGCTGAAAATTATTAAGGGAAAAATCCCAAATGTAAAACTTCTTTTATGCGGAAAGATAAGAAAACCCTACGATCCGTTTAAAACAGCCAATATATATAATGTGACTGATGTAGTTGATTTTAAAGGGTGGATTGATGAAGATGAAATTCCTTCTTATATTTCAGCCAGTCAGATTTGTTTTTTTACACCACCTGTAAATCGCGATGAAATAAATAAAACCATTGCTACCAAAATTTATCAGTATGCAATTATGGAAAGGCCGATGATTGTAAGTGATGCCAAAATGATGAAGGATTTTGTTGAAAAAAATAAACTGGGAATAGCAATTAAAACAAATGACAGTGAGGCTTTTGCTAATGCCGTTTTTGATATATACAATCATAAATTTTCATTAGGGAAAAATGATGCAAATGAAGACTGGCTTTGGGAAAAAACGGTAAGTCCCTTGATTTTAAAATATAATTATTTAGAACAGATAAGAAATGGGAAATAATAAAACTATTGCAGAGAATCATAAAAAAAGATATGAGAGCACACTCTTGATGATAAAAAAATACTTTAATCAGAATGAAAGAATTCTTGATGTTGGCGTTGAGAATTCATTTTCAGAAATTTTAATTTAAAAGGGGTATAGCGTTTTAAATTCAGGAAAAACTGATCTTGATTTGTTTCCGGAAATCGTAATGAATTTTGAAGTTGAAGTTGTCACAGCCCTTGAAATACTTGAACATCTGGTTTCTCCTTTTTCTGTTCTTAGAAATCTTCCTGGGAAGAAATTAATTGCAACAGTGCCATTACGTTTATGGTTTAAAAGTGCATATAAAAATACTAATGACACCTGGGATTGCCATTATCATGAATTTGAAGACTGGCAATTCGATTGGTTATTTCAAAAAAGTGGTTGGAATATTATTC
>JABMQB010000736.1 GCA_013203525.1 Mariniphaga sp. | reverse complement strand
TTCGCAGATAATATATCATTTTTTCCCGCTCCTGAGTCATTTTTCATACTCGCGGAATGATTTTTCACGATACCAATGGGTAATTTTCTCTTTATGCAGATTGTCTACAGCGAGTTACAGAAATGTCTTCAAAACTTTTGTGATATAATATAGTCGAATAATTAATATAGTATATTTGATTTTCCATCTGGGATCATAGACCACCGAATTCTCGATAAATCTTCATTTTCTCCTGGTTTACGAAATACAAATAAATGTTCGTGCATAATCAGATAAAAGCCGAACTTCTTTGCTTTAGATTCCCACCGTTTTGAATATGTGCAATTATGTTGTGCTTTGATGATTTCTTCTTTTAAGACAAAACTATTTTGAAGAAATTTCTGCAAAACAATATGTGAAAGCGGAACAAAATGCTGACCTTTTCTTGTATCGCCAATAAGAACTGCGCAATAATGATTTGGTTTTAAAACACGAAACATTTCCTTTATTCCATATTCAAGTTCACTGCAAAATTTGTTTGGACTCGAGATATTTGAAAAGTCGCCTTCAATTTTTCCGTCGGAATATGTCACTAAATTCAAATAGGGTGGATGTGTGCAAATTAAGTCAATAGAATTATCACTAATCTTATTAAGTGAACGAACATCTCCTTGATAAACGGTTTGTTTTGAATTTGTTTGGAACTCGAAATCTAAAGTCTTTTTTGTCAACTCAACCGCTTTTGAATTTATATCAATACCGATTCCATTACGATGAAGCAGTTTACACTCGATTAAAGTTGTTCCTGAACCAACCATTGGATCAAGAATAATATCCGCTTCTTTTGAATATTGCAATAGTATATTTCTGGCAATTTGCGGAGCATAATTCCCCCGATATTTAGGGTTGTGTGTTGCCCAATTACCACGTTCAGGAAATGACCAACATGTTGTAACTTCAGGCTTGAAATCTAATAGTAATTTGTTTTTCTCGTCCATTTTATTATCCAATTACATTTTAGAAAATATCATTTGCTTTAAAAAAGAAGTTCTAGCATAAAATGCCCTTGAAATACTTCCATGCCCAGCACCTTTTGTTCTTGGTTGTATAAATACTCCCATTTTACCAGTTAGAGAATTAAAACCTTTTTTATTGATTGTGTCTTTAACTAGGTTATAATCATTTTTTATCTGTTGATAAACATCTGGATTATCTAAATTAAATGAAGTTACTGCATATAATATTGAAGTGGGTTCATATTGATTTACCCAGATTCTTGCTGCAACAACTTGTTTATTGAGTTTTGCAAATATATGGCTGTTTTCAAAATCCGTTCTTGCAACATTGTACGGATCAATCATTGTGATTGCCATGGTTTCTTTTACCGTTAGTTCACCATTTTTAAGATATTTCAAAGAGATTGTTTTCAGTTCCCAAGAACCAAAATTAGGAGATTGTGCAGAATTTATTGGCAAATCTAAATAACGCTCAATAACGTGTCCTGCCCAACCTTTATTCTTCTTCCCATTCTTAAAGACAGTTACTTCATATCTGTCAGCCAATACTCGAAGGTCTTGCCCAACTATTTCATTAATTTTTTTTATTGCTTCTTGACGCTCCAATTCTATTACCTTTCTATCGTTGCTTTAGACTATTTTTATTTCACAAAATTTAACTAAGTAAAAATTTTCATTTTTTAACAATATCGAACTGAAGTCTCTCATGTTGATTATCAAAAAAGTATTTAATTATTTTTAAATTTTTCCATTCACCAGATATCGCAGGTCTTCTTCCAAGTGTATATTTTCGCAGAGCTACCTTATCTCTATAATCTAAAATATTTTTTTCAAATTCGTATGCCACAAGATATGATTCTATCATGCTATAATCACCATAACAATATTCATCTTTCACCCACCCAACATATTTCATTAGTTGTTCAATATCCTGAGCATTCGCTTTATCTTTTTTTATTTCTATAACTAAATATCGTGAACGAGTAGGGGAATATCCTGTAATATAAGAATAGCCAAACACATCCATTTTATCTATATAATCTATAGGTTTAAATGGAGAGGCAATAACTTGATGAGATAAATAATCCCAATCACCAAAAACCTGGATTGTGGTTT
This sequence comes from Mariniphaga sp., assembly GCA_013203525.1. Classification (GTDB taxonomy): domain Bacteria; phylum Bacteroidota; class Bacteroidia; order Bacteroidales; family Prolixibacteraceae; genus JABMQB01. Next base: position 2,287 of record JABMQB010000736.1, on the reverse strand, counting down.
CATCTTTTGTTGTAAGTTGACTTAATATCCCTGCCTCAATTGCCATTTCATGTCTAATAAAAGATCCATCGGCGCATGCTCTCAAAATTGGTTTAATATCCAAACTGTAATCATTTAAATTTTTCTTATTTAGAATTTCTCTATGTTTGTATTTAAAATTACTTGCATGAAATGTGGAATCGGAATTTAAATCATTTAGTGATTTTTTATTGAATTTCAATATGACATCTTTAAAAGCTTGATTCTCTAAATCATCAAACTTTATAAATGAAACCTTCCAAAAAGCTCGAAGCATTTTGAAAGCATTAGGGTTAGAAGCTAGCACATTATCCATGTCTATTCCCGTCTTAAAGAAAAATGGAGATGGTTTGAACAAACATATCCATCTTTGATTTGCACTGTAATTACCTTCGTCCCATAATAAATCCAATTTTATGTCATTATAATCATAATTTATTGGTTCACTAGAATTTGGATAATTACAATACTTGCAATCAATTTTTATTTTTACCAATTCTCCAATTCCATAAATTTTTCTTTTTATAAAAAAATAAACATTGTCTCCACTTTTCATCGTAACATAATCTGCAAAAGTAGCCTCGTGATGTGTTTTCCATATTCCATTTGGAGCGGAAAGTTTAGTAGAATATATTCCATTTTGTATATAATTTATTAATGAATTTTCGTTATCTAAATTAAATAAATAACCAGCCATATAATACCTTAATTTTCTAATAATTCAGTATCTTGAATAACAACATCAATAAATTTTAATCCCATTTTCTTGGCAAATGATAGTCTGTGCTGTCCATCGATAAGAAAGAAGTCTTTATTAATAGTTATTGGCATCCAAGCGTCTCTATCAAAATTCATTAGCATAAATAAAACTTCTGCTTCATCAACAACATTTTGATAATCAAATAAATCTTTATTAATTCTGATCTTCTTTATTAGTAATTTTTCTTTTGGTTCCCAGTATGGTTTTTCAAATTGTGTATACATTTCAAACCAGTGATTTTTAACAGGAATGTAATCGATGTTTTTCATTACGAACCTCATAATTAGTAATTAGTAATTCACTAATTTGACCACGGTTATTACCGTTACAATTGATCATTCTATTAGCATTTACTTTATTAATATTAAAGCCATCAAACAAATCATCAAAAAAAGTATCATTAGAATTCTCATTTGTTGGGTCAGAATTACTCAACATAAGTTTGGCGTTTTTCTCTCCATTTAGTTTAGCAAAATATTTACCCAATTTTATTTGTTCAGGATCATTAAAACTATATTTCGAGTATGAAGTAAAACTAGATGTTTTGCTTATTGGACGATATGGTGGATCAAAATACACAAAAGAATTTTCATCAATGTTATTTTCAGTAGAATAGAAATTTCCAGCATTTATTTCTGCAATTTGTAAAATTTTAGAAAGAGCTAAAATGTTTTCTTCATCGAGAATTTTTGGGTTTACATATTTTCCAAAAGGAACGTTAAACTCTCCTTTTTTATTTAATCTAAAAAGCCCATTAAAACATGTTTTGTTTAAGAAAATTAATTGTGCTGCTCTTGGTATCCAATTTTCGGAATATTTTTTATGATTTATTTGAAATCGTTGAAAATTTAAATTTGTTCTAATCTCGTAAAAATAACTTTTTCGCTCTTCTTCTGATAAGTTAAAATATTGCTTTGCATATTTATATAAAAATTCAATCAGTGTTTCTGGATTACGCTGAATCACTTTATAAGCAAGTATTAGTTCTTCATTTATATCATTTAAAGAGGCTGATTCGATTGAGAATTTTTGAACTACGTCAAGAAATACAGCGCCACCACCTAAAAATGGTTCAAAATATTTTGTTATCTTACCGGTTTTTAATTCAGAAGGGTAGTAATCTTGAAACTGTCCAAGTAATTGTGATTTTCCTCCAGCCCATTTCAGGAATGGTTTGACTTTTAAAGAATAAGAAATGCGATTTTTCATAATTGCGCCACTATTTGCAGAATTTAAATTGCAGGATATTTACGGTTTTGTGCTCTTTTATATTGTAGTTGAATCACTTCCGAACTTTCAATATAGAATATACATATGTAATTTATAAAAAAATATGTTTATTAAAAATACAATAGGTCGTTTATATGTCATTTACATCCGCGAAATAATATCAGGCGAGCATTTTATCGTCGTATGGTCAGAGACCAGTTATTTATTACAGCAATATCACCAGTGAAATCATTGCTCCTGCCGGTGTAATAAACAGGGGAATGCCGAAAGACACGCGAG
>JABMQB010000071.1 GCA_013203525.1 Mariniphaga sp. | reverse complement strand
TACAGATACTGTTCAAGGTGCGTTTTCTGTTTCAGTTGTTAATGAGAATTATTTGGGTTCTTCCGGAAACTCTCTATCTTTAAAAAGTTACCTTCTTGTCGATTCAGAATTAAAAGGTATTGTAGAATCACCTGCCCGATATTTTATCAATGAAGATGGTTTAACTTCTGAAAAAAAGCTTGACTTGCTGATGATGGTTCAGGGATGGCGAAGTTATTACTGGGATGATATAATAGAAAATGCCCCTGATAATATGGAAGGATGGGCAGATGCTGGATTAATAGTTGAAGGAAATGTAAAACGTTTATTACGCGACAAACCTGTTGTAGGGGGAGAGGTAGTTATTGGTCCTTTTTCGCGAAATTTCCTTTTTGAGGAAACCCGGACAGATAACAACGGCAGGTTTAAATTCGACCGCTTGTATTTGAAAGACAATTCGGTTGTTATGCTTAATGCAAAAAACGAACGCGACAGGGCAAATACAGAAATTATTCTTGACCCTCTGTATTCACAGGATACAGTTGTATCAATTGATTCAATAAATAAAACTTTGGGAAATATTGATATTCCGATGATGTTTTACCGCCAGAGCTATTTTCGGCAGATGGCAAAAAATGAATTCATGCCCGATGAAGGAACAATTATGATTGGGGATGTGGATGTTATTGGTTACAAACCCCAGTTTGAGGATGACGGGCATTACAGGTTACACAACGAACCCGATAATTCATTAATCGTTACTCAAGATGATTATATAGGATATAGCAATATTTTAGAATACCTGACAGGGAGGGTGCCAGGTTTAGATGTATCCGGTGAGACGATTAGTATAAGGGGTGGAGGTCAACCACTCTTTTTGCTTGATGGAGTAGTAGCTAGTGGCTCAATGGTTTTAGAAACTCCTATGCAGGATATCGATAAAATTGAAGTTTTAAAAAGTGGTTATGCAACATCATTTTATGGATCACAGGGTGGAAATGGGGTAATTGCCATTTTTACCAGGCATGGCGACAACCAGGCAGAGATTGAACGATATATAAAAGGAAGGATTGAACTTCAGGTAAATGGATTTCAGCAGGCAAACCGGTTTTATTCACCAAGGTATTCACTTAAAAATATTAATAACGAAGAACCTGATTACCGCCCTACTTTGTATTGGTCGCCGGAAGTAAAAATGAATGAAAATCATGCTGAGGTCGAATTTTTTACCTGCGATGAATTAGCAAATTATCTGGTACTGGTGGAAGGGATCAGTAAAAATGGAAAAATATTTTCCGGCATAAAAAAATTTAACGTAACCGAAAAGATATCAAAAACAGAAGGGATTGAAAAACTTGCTCCTCAAACTGATTCAGTATTATATGAAAAAGTATATCTGCACATCGACCGCGAACTTTATTCTCCCGGCGATACACTTTGGTTTAAATCGTACCTAACAGGTGGAATTACAAATAAGCTACACAAAGGATATAAAAATATATATGTGCAATTTGTATCACCACTTGGCGAGGTAATTTCTAACCGATTATTATTATCGCAAAACGGGGAGGCACATGGCGATTTTGCTTTAAATGACTCGCTGCCCGATGGGCAATATACAGTAAGGGCTTATACAAAATACCTTGAAAACTTTGGAGAGGAAAGTTTTTTCCATAAACGTATTTGGATTTCGGCACCAAAAAGTTCATTGGAACTTGAATTGCCTACCGAAAAAAAACCATCTCTTGTTGATGCCATGTTTTTTCCCGAGGGAGGAAATCTTCTGGCAAATACTTTTAATAATATTTCATTTAAGGTTATAGGGCAGGATGGAAGAGGAGTTGAAGCCAGTGGAAAAGTAATCAACAAAAAAGGGGATATAATTGCATCTTTCAAATCCAGTTTTTTGGGAATGGGCAGGTTTACATTTAAGCCTTTGGGCGGGGAAGAGTATTATGCAACCATTGATAACCACCCGGAAGTAAAATATAAATTTGAAAGGATAAAGGATAAGGGATTAACATTGAATTTCAGAGAGGAAGAAAAAAATGCACTTTTTAACATATCAGGAAATTACGACACGGGAAATCAAAAAGACCTGTTTGTAGTTGCCACACATAAAGGGATTGTATTGTTTTATGAGGACATTTCAATGAATGGACCAACCCATACAACTGTTTTCGATAAAAAGGATTTCCCATTGGGAATTTCCAAAGTTTCGTTGTACGACGACACTTTTAATATTATTTCCGAACGGCTGATTTTTATCGATCATAACAAAGGAAATTCAGTGGCAATTGAATTGGATAAGGAAGAGTTTTTGTTAAGAGAAGAAGTTAATCTCAACCTGGAACCCATATTATCTCCTGGCGATTCTGTCACCTCGGCATTATCGGTATCGGTTGTTAGCGAAGATTACCTGAGTTCAGTGGGGAATAACCAAAATATAAAAAGTTATCTTTTAATCGATTCGGAATTAAAGGGAGTAATTGAATCTCCGGCATTATACTTTTTTGATGAGGAAAAAATCACCTCGGCCGAAAAACTTGATTTATTAATGATGGTGCAGGGATGGAGAAGTTACTATTGGGATGATATTGCTAAAATAGCATCCTCCAATTTGTTTGGCTGGGTAGATGTCGGATTATCAGTTGGGGGTTATGTAAAAGAACTATTTAACAAAAACAGGGTTGCTGGCGGCGAAGTTAGGCTGGGCCCCTATTCACCTCAACTTCTTTTTGAGGAAACTACAACCGATAATTATGGAAGGTTTATGTTTGAAAATCTGTACCTGCCCGATTCGACTGAAGTAATGGTTTTTGCAACCAATGAAAAAGGAAAAAATAGTGTAGAAGTGATTATGAACCAGCCTGTGCAGTTCGAATCAGTAATTGATACCGGATTAATTAACGGCTCGTTGGGAAAAATAAACATTCCAATGTTGTACTATCGCGAAATTTATATGCAGCAAATGGCTGAAAGGGCTTTTATCCCCGACTCAGGAAGTATTATGATTGGAGAAGTTGAGGTGGTTGCAATTACAAATGAAGATGTATATGAACTAACAAAACCATTTTATGATTTTTACCCAACCAAATCATTTATTATAACAGAAGAGGATTATAAATATCAAAGCATATATGATTTTTTATTGCTTAAGGTGGATTCTAGATATCTTGATGAGGTTGTTGCGGATGAAGGAGCTGATGATGAAGGGGAACCAATGATAGTTGTTTATCTTGATGGCAGAAAATTGGATGCAAATGAAATTCCTTCTTTGGAAAATTATTCCATGGAGGATATATACAGGATAGATTATAGGAGGAAGCAATTAAAAAATGCTTTTGAACCTGATGGAGTTCCTGAAACTTTTTATTTTTACAGAAACAGAATTTTAAAAGGATTCAAACCTGCAATATGGGGAAATACTGTGTTTCAGGTTAATGGGTTCCAGCAGCCGAACGAGTTTTATTCACCCAAATACACCTTGGAAAGTATAAATGATAAAATGCCCGATTACCGCCCAACCTTGTATTGGTCGCCGGAAGTAGTTGTAAAAAACGGCAAAGCAAACATCGAATTTTTCACCTGTGATAATTTATCAAATTATGTGGTTATTGTGGAGGGCATCAGTAAAAACGGGAAAATATGTTATGGGGTGGAAAGGTTTAGTGTAACTAGATTAAATGAAGATTAAATAATTTAACGCGTGGTGCGGATTAATTTCAAAGATAACAATAATAATATTTATCTAGCTGATAGTCAAAGACAGACCCCCTTCTGTCCGTTGGACATCTTCCCCCCATGGGGG
>JABMQB010000735.1 GCA_013203525.1 Mariniphaga sp. | reverse complement strand
GAGGATGGCGAACCAGGTGCTCCGGGAGAGAATGGACAAACAGGTGCTCCGGGAGAGGATGGACAACCAGGTGATCCGGGAGAGAATGGACAACAAGGTGCTCCGGGAGAGGATGGACAACAAGGGCCTCAAGGACCTCCCGGACCTGCAACTAAAGATTTTACAGATGGAATTTATGTTATTAATCAGGTAGGTGATACTCTTACTGCCTTTTATCCAGATGGTAGGTCACGCCATAAAGGTGAAGAAATTTATGAAGATGGAATAGTAATGTTAGGACCAGAAGGTGAATACACATACCTTAATCATGAAGGAATTTCAATATGGGGTCCTAACGATAATGATTTTACGGGTCCTTCAACACAATTCTTAAATGATGGAACATCATTCCACAATGGTTTGGAAACTTATTCAGGTGGTATGAGGTGGCCTTTCCTTAATGGCAGTTATGCTTTTATGAATCCTAATCCCGAAGTTGGTTTTGGAATGATGAATGCTTTAAACGAGTGGATATTCCACATGCAGGTTGCAACCGGAAATATGTTTATACTTGGAACATTATGGGCTAATGCAAAATTTTTCAGGATAGATCATCCGCTTGACCCGGAAAACAAATACCTTCAACATGCCAGCATTGAAAGTAATGAAATGACTAATATGTATAACGGGAATATTATTCTAGATTTAAACGGTGAAGGAGAAGTGCAGCTGCCTGAATGGTTTGATGCATTGAATGAAAATTTCAAGTATCAACTAACACCTGTTGGAGCACCAGGACCAAACCTTTATATTGCTGAAAAGGTTAATAACAACAAGTTTAAAATTGCCGGTGGTAATGTTGGCATGGAAGTTTCATGGCAAGTAACTGGCACAAGGAAAGACACCTATGCTCTTGAAAATCCATTGGAGGTTGAAGTAAATAAAAGCGATGTTAGTACTGAAATGCCGGTTAATAAAAGTGCTGAAATACCAAGGGCACATATACGAAAAAGTCAGTTGCAAAATAATTAAAACTGAATAATATGTATCGTTCATTTATTTTAACAAAAATAATTTTGCTTATTGCTGCTTGTAATGTCTTTGCACAATATCAAGTACCGTTATATGCACCCGGAAACAGTGCAGGAATGTTTTTGAATAACAATTCAGTAGCACTATCTGTCACCGGACAAAATGCAATAGGTATTTCTGAAAATAATACTAACAAAGCATATTTTGGATTACTTGCTCCTTTGGCATTAATTACAGATGCAGAATTAATAAATAGTTCGAATTCACGGCTAATGCAAAATTATCCTAATCCTTTCCGAAAATTCACAACAATTCCTTTTGAAATGGCAAAACAATCAAAAGTAAAATTAATTGTAACCGATATTATGGGAAGGCCTGTGGAAATATTGCTAAACCAGGTTATGCCACAGGGAAGTCATAACATTCTTTATAATGCCGATGGTATTACACCAGGGCTTTATTTATACTATTTGGAATTGGAAGATATCCGGCTTGTTAAAACGATGGTTATTACAAAGTAATACACAAACTTAAGTTGTTTAAGAATCCTGCATTTATGCGGGATTTTTTTTGTTTATAATACATGGTTGATGCTTATTCTCTGAATTACTCCAAATTTTAAAACAAAATAACTAAAGAGTCGTATAAATTATCCGTAAACCAATCTGCACATAAATCTATTGATTGATTAATTATGTAAGTTGTTAGTTTTTAATAATATAACTATATAGTTGCTAAAATCATTTAACTAAAATAAACTATTATGAAAAAATTTATTCACCTTAAGTTCGTATGTTCTGTTCTTTTGATATTGTGTATAATTCCATGGGGATTCTCGCAAATCCCAAAAACCCCAACCGTACAAATACTACTAACCGACAATACAGGTAATCCTGTTTCCGATGGTAGTTATACAATTACAGTTTCGTTATACACAACAACCAGCGGTGGGACTGCAGCCTGGTCTGAAACTCAGTCAGTAGCAGTTTCAAGTGGATTGGCAAATCTAGTATTAGGAACATCTACCCCACTTACAATAGTATTCGACAAACAATACTATGCCGGAGTTAAGATTGGAACTGGTATGGAACTTACTCCACGTTTGGCATTAAATCCGTCAACCTATAGTATTTCAGCTCGAGCTGTATACGGAACTGACAATATCTTCCCTGAAACAGGCGATGTAGGAATAGGGACTTTGACACCTCAAGCAAAGCTTGATATTGAAGGAAAGTTAAGGATTGCAGATGTCCCTGTAGTTGACACTATGATGTATGTTTTAGTTCATGATTCATTGGATGATAAAATTGTTAAAGCCATGCGTCTAGATACCTT
>JABMQB010000734.1 GCA_013203525.1 Mariniphaga sp. | reverse complement strand
TGGGTTCAGTATAGCACTCCTTTTGAAGGTGGCGCAGAATATAATGCTGTATGTTTGCCAGCTTTTTCTCCTGAAATTGTGAACCGGGATGAATAACCAAAATTCAAAAAACTTAAATATGAAAAATATAATTCTTTTGATTGTAATATTATCTGGTTTTTTAAATTGTTTTGCTCAAAATGAGAAATCGCTTCTTTGGGAAATCAGTGGTAATGGCCTTGAAAATCCATCTTATCTGTATGGGACTATCCATTTTATTTGCCCCGATGATTTTAACATGGATGAATCAATTAAATTGGCTTTTGAAGAGGTTGAACAACTTTACCTTGAAATTGATTTTGATGATCAGGCAATGCTTGCTGAGATGCAAAGCCTCATGATAATGCAAAATGGAAAATCGGTTAGCGATTTCCTTTCACATGAGGAATCTGAAAAATTGGATCAGTTTTTTAAATCGAATATTGGTGCTGGTTTAGCACAGTTGGGTACAATAAAACCATTTGCATTAATGTCGTTAATGATCCGGCCTCTTATTGGTTGTGAACCCAAATCATTTGATTTGGAATTTGCAGAAATGGCTGGTAAAAATCAAATAGAAATACTGGGATTAGAGACCGCAGCTTACCAATTAAGTTTGTTTGATAGTATACCTTATAATTTGCAATATGAAATGCTTGTCGAGCTCGTCGAAAATAAGGATGACGGTATTAAAGAGTTCGACGAAATGGTGAAAGCATATAAAGAAAAAGACCTTGATGCATTGGCAAATATGATGGATGATAGTGAATGGGATTACAATGGATATGAAGATTTATTAATTTACAACCGGAATAAAAACTGGATTCCGTTAATTGAAAAAGCAGTCCAGGAAATGCCAACATTTATAGCAGTTGGTTCAGGGCATTTACCAGAAGAAGAAGGATTAATTATTTTATTGCGAGAAGCAGGTTATAATGTAAAACCTGTTTTATAGTTCGGCTAAAGCCTTTTTTAGAATATTAATCATCCCATCCTTAACCATTTTAATTGATTTATTTCCAACTTCAGGACTGGCGTAAATACGAGGGTCATTTCCCATAACCCCCATTGGCCATTTTGTAGTATCGGCAGGTAAGTTTTCCATTTGAACCAATTCCGGGTAAAGTGCCATTATAAGTGATGTTTCATTCATTGCTGCGTGGTCGGTCATTAATCCATAACCATTACCCGCTCCTTCAATCCAGCAATTAAATAACTTTAAACCATACTTTTCCTCTAATTCTTTTTCTTTTTTTTGAATTCCACTTGTTGATGGTCCATGCCCATGGTAAACAACGATTTTAAATCCGGCTCGTTTCAACTGAGTTAAAGTTGCATCAACTATTTGTAAAAAAAGAGTATCGGAAATCCAGTATGCACTTCCATCCAGTTTTTGTTCAGGATTACCATGATCTTTAGCACTGTAAAAATCCATCCCAATCAATTCCTCGCCATTAACTATTCTTTTTGAATCGGGGCCAAGAAAATACATGGGTAGTACAACCCCACAAACTTCTTTTGCAAGAATTTCAAAAAATCCTTTTGATTGCAATCCATCTGAACCTAATGGTAGATGTTCTCCATGCCATTCAAGGGTTCCTAAAGGTAGATAGGCAACAGGTGTTTTATTTATAATTTCGCGAAATTCAGATGGCGATAGTTCTTCAAATAATACTTTATTTTGAATAATTTGCCCATTTACTCCAAATAACAGAAACAGAAAAAGTAAAAAAAATATTTGTTTTTTCATTGATTGAAAAGTTACTTAAGCCATTCATCCAGCCATTCAAAAAATACACGCTGCCAAAGAATTCCATTTTGAGGTTTTAAAACCCAATGATTTTCTTCAGGGAAGTACAAAAATTTTGCTGGAACACCTTTTAGGATTGCTGAATTAAATGCAGCCATTCCCTGTTCTTCCGGAATTCGATAATCTTTACCTCCATGAATAATGAGAATTGGAGTATCCCAGTTTTGTACATAATTATGGGGTGAAAAAGTATAAGATTTTTGTGCAGCCTCGTTATTTTTATCCCAAAAAGAGCCACCATAGTCCCAGTCAACAAACCACATTTCTTCAGTGGTTGAATACATTTGTTCGAAATTAAAAATACCATCGTGAGATATAAAAGCTTTAAATCTTCCATCGTGATTACCAGCAAGGAAATTAACCGAAAATCCTCCGTAACTTGCACCAACTGCTCCCAGCCTGGTTTCATCTACATAAGGTTCTTTTGCTACTTCATCAATGGCTGAAAGTAAATCTTTAATATTTTGGCCTCCATAATCTTTTGAAATTTGTTCAAGCCATTCTTTGCCAAATCCGGGTACACCTCGTCGGTTAGGAGCAACAACTATATAGCCGTTTGCTGCCATCATTTGGAAATTCCAGCGGTATGACCAGAATTGGCTAACGGTACCTTGTGGTCCGCCCTGGTTATATAATAAAGTCGGATATGTTTTGGTTGAATCTAAATGAGGAGGATAAATTACCCAGGTTAACATTTCTTTATTATCGGTGGTTGTAATCCAGCGTTTTTCAACTTTTCCCATTGTAATCTGATCCATTATTTCATCGTTTACATGGGTTAGTTGTTCTTCTTCACCCGTAAAAATATCAACAATGTACAGTTCTGCCGGTTGAGACATTGATACTTTTTGTGCAACTAATTTTTCTGTAGCCCTTTCAACATACTGGAAAT
>JABMQB010000733.1 GCA_013203525.1 Mariniphaga sp. | reverse complement strand
ACCTTCAAGTGGAAAAATCGGATTCGTTGATCACCCCTCTCCGGTTTTTGAATCAAGCCATGCCGATATTGATTGATCACCTCACTCCGGAATTTACCCATTAAGAAGTGTCTAAAATATAACGTTTTATATCAATCCCTTGTAAAGTATATTTTATTATTTGTCTAGTGGTCAACAATTCTGGTTTTGGGTGGTCAGTGAGAACGATAAACCCACACCAATTATCCGACATTTATAATGTGATATTTTATCCCATATATATGAAAATGATTCATTAATGATGGTGATGATGAAGTAATACACATCATAATAATAATCAGGAACAGATTTAACACCATAACCGTTTAAATTTAAACAAGCTTAGAATTAATGATATTATACATTAAACCAATATTGAATAGTCAACACATCTAATTATTCCAAAAAAATACCATTAATTTTATTTTTAAAATAATGGAAGTTGGTATAGAATTCTATAATATAATTTGATAATTTGTTTTTTACCCTATACATCAGGATTGCTTCAAATTCATCGGTTCTTTTTATTTCAATACCACGAAGAATCGATGCGTATTGAAAATCCTGAATTTCAATAGCCATCTTCTTTTCCCTTCCAATATCCATATTATTTATAAAATCATTTGATGGGATTATATTCAAATGTTGAATACATTTTTTACTGGTAGCTTTCTGAAAAGTAATATACTTTATAACAACTGAATTACAAGAATTTTTATTCCATAATTCTTTTAATACTTTATAATATTCATTATTAAATGGCTTAAAAAAAGTATTTAAGAATAATCTTTCTAAATTTTCAGTATTCATAAATTACTATATAATTGTACCTTCTTCAACAATCTTTTCTGTCCAATTGAATTTGAAAATATAATAATACCAATTAAAATCAGTTTGATTTTTCTGACCAATAATTAGAAGATATTCAGTCGAATTATTTTCAGGGAAATATTGGTTGCTTTTTTCAATTATTGTTTGAAAGTTACATTTTGCCCTATCCCTATAAATTTTATTCTCATCATCTTTTTCATTATCCCAACAATAGGTTACTAGCACCTTTAATGGAGCCTTAAAATAAGTCAGTTTTATCATCTCCTGTTGGCATAATAATATATCGTTTTCGTGTTCTAAAATAAGTTCATAAGAGTAATAATAATTTTTTATTGTTGATTTAATAGGTTCATTATGATAACTTTTAGTTTTCACCTTGTATTTTTTACCTTTTTGAACTACCGTTAAATCTCTTGTGAAATCTTCCTTAAAATATTTAAGTCTAGTTTGTTCAACATGATGTTTTGCAAAGTAATTTTCAATAAAATATCCGAGCTTAGAATTAACATCTTTCTTCTTTCCTAATATTGCTTCTGTTTTACCAACCTTGTTATCATAACTGAAAGTTCCGATCAAATCCTTTAATTCTTCTTTATGGAATTCTTTCCATATTTCAATAAAACTTTTTGCTTTCATTTAATTACGTTTTTTTTCCAATATTTATATTTATCACGGGTTAAGCCCGAAAAACTCATATTCAATTTGTATGATTTCTTTTCAACATCATATACAATATCTTCTCCCGCATGCCTTAACAATTCTATATCCCTATTTATAGTCCTAGCTGACACATTAAATTCTTCGCAAAGTTCATCCATAGTAACATATGAATTTTCAGGTTGAAGTTTTCTTAAAATAATAAATAACCTAAATATCCTCTTATCGTATGACCTCTTATTGTTAACTCTTTTTATTATAGCATTTCTCCTATTTAATATTGTTAATTTTAATTGTTTGATATCAAGTTTTTTATCAATTGGAGTTATAAAATATTTTTTAAGTTTTCTTGGGATATCTTTATAATTTTGAGTTAGAAGTATAGAATATTCTTTTGGATTATCTAAATAATAAACCTCTTTAAAAAATTCCATAAAAAGGGTTCCAATTTTATCTGGATCGACAACAGCCAAATCACATGGAACTGCAATTAAATCTGTTTCTCTGCAACCATAATATAATTCAAAATTGAGTTGGATTGAAAGTAGCTTTGTTTCAGATTCAATTCTATTATCATCTGTATAAACAAGTACAGTAAATCTTCTATTTGTGTGTGGATTTAAATTCACTAATTGTTTTTATTTCAAAGTTAAGTATTCATTTAGACAACGTATTGTCAATTAGTGAAAAAAGATATATATCATTGGATCAATATCACAGGAGTGAAAAAATTGTAGTTCAATAAAAATATTTTTAACTTAGCAATGCTACACATTCCTGTGTAGCGTGTTTGGGGGTTAAATGGAAGGGTAGCTTTTGAGCTGCCCTTCTTCAATTATTTTAAATAAATCTTCATCATTTCATCATCATCCACTTCACCGGAATACTTACCCACCCTAATTATTTGACATTTTTCATGGGATTCATCATCCCAAATATCCGGTGAATCATCAATGATAGTGATGGAATCAGAAACATCAAAATAATAATCAGGGATAGATTTAATGTAAAAACCATTTAAATTAAATAATCTTTAAGGGTGAATAATTCTATTGGTTGAATCCAACCCATATCCCATTCTCGTCAAGACCACGATTTTGCAATTCTTTATTGGCAAGTTCAACCGGGTCTATTTGTATTTTGACAATTGCAACCAATAAATCTGTTGGGATTGTTTGATATAAATACATTCGCTGTATTTTTTGGATCAATTTGTATTTTTATATACTGTACTGCAACATTAATTCAATTTGAAAAAATACACAGATTCGTAAGTTAATTCTGGCAATCAATTCATTTGAAACACTTTCCTTTCCCACATTGAAGTTTAAGGATTATTAGGAGGAGTGCAATTGCATCCCACTTTTTTCAGGAGTTTTGTAATAAACTGAAATTATTATTGTAACTATTTCAAAGTTTAGAAGTCTTAATAGTGAAAACAGTAAAGCCAAAAAAAAATTATAGCAATGAAAACTATTAAATACGTTTTGAAGATTATATTAAAATTAACTGCACTAATCATTTGTTTAATTACATTAAGTTTAGCAGCAAATGCAAAGGATTTTAATAAAAAGAAAAACCCAAATAACAGTATAAAAAAGGTTGCTGAAGCAATGGTTGAAAATTCGGAAAATGACAAAGTAATTGTTATTGGAAATAATTCTTATTCAACAATATGGCTCAATAATTTACCAAAAGACATTTCCGAAAAAAGCATTAGGCTTGAAACATGGATGGTTAATTCTCCTTCCTACAGGAAAAGTGATAATTTCAAGAAAAAAGCACAAGAAAAACCTAATAACAAACCTTTTAAAAGCCAACCTACTTCTTTTCCTTTGAATTGAACTGGTTCAATTCAAACTCATGCTGGTCTTCAACAACATCTCTGACACGCAATGTTATTTTAAAACTCAGTACGACATTCATTTTTTAAAGTGTAAACAAATCGTTCCGGGTTATTTATTTGAGAATAAAATTCTTCGATATATTTTAAAGCCTTTGTTTTTTCACGTTCCGACAGATATTCAAATTCCTCAATAATTTCAAAAATTTCATCTTTCTTATCATTAAACAAATTAATGTTTCCCAAATATGCTTCATCATTGTTTCTGCAATAGCCAAGGTATTCTCTTTCCTGAACTGTTTTAATACTGGTCCAAACCTGAGGATAAGAATAACTTGCCCCCACAAATCCTGAAAAATCAAAATCATATGGAACAGGGATTACTTTGTTAGGATTAAGGTTAATTGATTTAATATATTTCAAATTATGGCCGCCCTCAATTCTCCAATCTGTATGCCCGATCATATATTGAAAAAGAGCAACTAAATCGGCATCTTCTTCAATAACACTCTCTTTTCGAATGATATCCGGATTTATTACAGTTGCTTCATTTCTTACAGCAAGCAACTCAATTGGTTCAATTATAAATCCATAATTTTGATAGTTTTTTCGTTTTTCCCCAGTGTCGATATATGAAATGTTAAGTAATCGGACCCGAAAACTATTATCAGTTAAAACATTATAAAGTTTGTATATCAAATATTCTTTTAAAATAAAATTTTCATATTTTTTTACATTTGAACAATGAGTTACCAATTTTACTTTTTCTACTAAACCTTCTTTTTCCAACGGATCGGTTTTAAAATTAAGCCGAATAGGAGGTAAAAAACATTTATCTCTCCTGAATTCTCCCCGGGCCTTTAAACGAATAGTTTTAGAAATCAATTGGTTATTGCCATAATGGATTTGGAATGTAGCATTCTGATATTTTCCTTTTAGTTTATTTTTTATAAATGAAGTAATATCAAATTGGAGAGTAATATTCAAAAGTTCATCGGTTTCAAAAATGTTAATATTGGAAAGTGTATCCGATACAGGTTCAAAATACGAATTATCGACCAGAGAATCCGGCGATGAATCAACATTGTTTTGAGCCTGTATCCAAATTTGTATTAAAAATATTGAAAGGAAAAAAAGAATCTTTTTCATCTTTTTTATGGCATTACTATTTACAAAATCGAATCACACAAAATTTACAAAGTGGATGTACGTAGCAATATAAAGAAATATATTTTATTTAGGTTCTGTTTTGCAGGATGTTAGTAAATATTGCTAAAAAATCCCTTTGGGAAAGGATAGAAAAATATTTTACCGAATATTGTTATCTATAGACTGGATGAAAGTGAAGGCACAAAAAAAGATCCCGTTTTCACAAGATCTTCTTTTTATATCGAAATTATATATTATCCTAATTTACTAATTCGTTCCAACCGTTTACTATCTATTATTTTAATTTTACGGCCATCAATAGCAATCACTTTTTCACTGGCAAATGTCGATAATGTGCGGATGGCGTTAGAAGTTGTCATGTTTGAGAGGTTTGCAATATCTTCCCTCGAAAGAAATACTTTTAATGTAGCTCCGTCATTTTCATAACCATATTTATCTTTCAGTAAAATTAATGATTCGGCAAGCCTACCTCTAATATGTTTTTGTGTTAATGTCACAGTCCGGGAATTTGAAAAACCCAGTTCATCCGAAAGTTTCCTAATCATTTTTGTTGAAAAATCTATATTCCTGATAGCACGAGTCATAATAAATTCGGTACTAATATTACATATTTGCGACTCCTCAAGTGTAACTGCTGTAGCAATATGGATTTGATCGGCAAATAATGCTCTGTACCCAATAATTCCTAAAGGTTTGGCCATACGGATTATTTGTTCACGCCCGCCAACGCCTTCCTTGAAAATTTTCACTTTACCATCAATCAAAATCATAAAACCCGAAGGTTTTTCTCCTTCCTTAAAAACAAATTCGTTTTTTTTATAATTTGAAATTGAGATATGATTTAATAGCTCTTCCTTTTCCTCTGTGGATAAAAGATACAGTATCGATTTTGGATTCTCAAGAATATCTTTAATGCCTAAGTCTGAATTTAGCATACGTAAATCCTTTAACATGTTTTACAGCATCAAAGTTAATTATTTTTAGGAAACACGGTTCATTAATCGATAATAAATTCACTAAAATCAACCGATTTAAAATGTTATACAAACATGAATTGCCGGAAGTTTTTTAATATTTCGCAACTAAAGGCATCTTACGGCCAAATCCAAAAGCTTTT
>JABMQB010000732.1 GCA_013203525.1 Mariniphaga sp. | reverse complement strand
TTCTTTTAAAATTTCTATTCCCTGTAATATACGTTCTATATTTAATCCGGTCATAATTACGCTTGCCTCTTCCATGCCTTCTGGACGTTCATGCGCCTCCCTTATATTCAGGGCTGGAAAATTCAATATTGAGGATTCTTCTGTAATAGTACCACTATCTGATAGAACTACTAATGCATTTTCCTGCAGCTTCACATAATCACAAAAACCCATTGGTCTCATTAACTCAACTAAAGGGTTTATAGTAATTTTGCTATTTTCAATCCTTTTTCTAGTTCTTGGATGAGCAGAAACGATAATTCTTTTATTGTATTTTTCTGCTATTTTATTAACCGAATTGAACAACCGGATAAAACTACTCTCAGGTTCAATATTTTCTTCACGGTGGGCGCTTAGTACAAAATAGTCTTGCGTTTTCAAGTTAAGATCATTTAGAACAGTCGATTTTTCTATTTTAGGCCCGTAATGGTTTAAAACCTCATACATAGGACTACCTGTTTTAATAATCTGGTCGGGAGGTAAGCCCTCCTGCAGTAGATAATCACGGGCAATATCACTGTATGTCAGATTAATATCGGCAACATGATCAACAATGCGACGGTTAATCTCCTCTGGTACCCGCTGATCAAAACATCGATTCCCAGCCTCCATATGGAACACAGGTATTTTCCGATGCTTGGCAGGGATTACTGAAAGACAGCTATTTGTATCCCCCAACACCAGCAAGGCTTCGGGATTTACTTCTTCCAAAACTGGGTCTATCTTAGCAATTGTATTGCCGATAGTCTCAGCAGCATTGCTCCCGGCGGCTGCAAGATAATAATCCGGTTTTCTAATTTCAAGATCTGTGAAAAATATTTCATTTAACTCATAATCGTAATTCTGACCGGTATGAATTATAGTATGCTCCGTGTAAGTATCAAGAACCGCCATGACCCTTGACAATCGAATTATTTCAGGACGGGTGCCGACTACCGTTACTACTTTAATTTTTTTATTCACTTAAACCTCCTCAAAATAAGTATCGGAATCATCCGGGTTGAAAGATTCATTAATCCAAAAGATAGTAAAAAGTTCATCATCCCCGACGTTAGTAATGTTATGGGTATACCAAATGGGCATGTCAACGAATGACGGATTGTTGCCATTTAAAACGAAAGTGAAAATATCAGGTGTGCCAACCCTTCTAATCGCAATCTTAGCATTACCTTTTATAACAGCAAAGCGCTCTGCTTTTCGTGTGTGAAAATGGTTTCCTCTGGTTATTCCCGGCTTAGTGGTCGAAAAGGAAACTTGACCACCGCTATTTATTTTTATTATTTCAATAAACGTGCCTCGTGCATCAGATTGCTTAATCAGGCTATAAGGAAAAAACTGTTTGTGGTTGATATAACACACAAATGTATTGAATAGATTTAGTTCAAATGTATTTGTTAATTCAGGTATTGTGCCTTTGGAAAAATAATTTTCTTTATACCTTTCAAGCAGGGTGAGAACTTCTGAAACCTTGTACTGGGATGTGGAGGAAACATGAACTTTATTAATCCGAGGCAAATTTTCATCTGTATTATTGAATTTTATAATTTGATTTAAAAACTCTTTCACTAATTCGCTTACGTAAATTAGTGGTACTTTGCTATCAACTTGAATTTCGGATTGTTCATTGTGAGTTAATTGATGACAAAAAGTGGCAATAAAAGAATTATAGTAAGGGTTACCGAAAGGGCCAAACACATTTGGTAGGACTAAACCTGTAAACTGTGCATTATTATTGAAGGCCCAATCTTCAAATAATTTCCGTCCATCATACTTTGATTTCCCATAAGGATTATCATTTTCTTCCTGGGTTGATGATGAAAAAAGGACATGGGGTCTTGAATTTGTTTGTTCACATGCCGATATTAATTTCTTTACGAGATCAATATTTGTTTTATAAATCACACAAGGGTCATAATGACGATTCAATGCTGCAAAATGAACAATTGCATCGCATGATTTGACAAATTCCTGAAGCTTAAATTTATTATTAAAATACTCATCTAAGAATGGAATTCTAACGATATTTGTTTTTAGGCCTAAGTAGTTGAACAGATGAGTTCCAATGAACCCGGATTGTCCTGTGATGCCTATCTTAATGGCTTCTCCCATGAAAATTTAAAGATTAATTTGAAACATCTTTTTTAATACGATCAAGTTTTAGAAGGAGTTTTTTTGTCTTCTCTACGTCAAGTTGGAGAGTGTTATGCGAATGGTAGTCTTCAACGCTAGAAACCTCTTTTTCCCCTTCAGTGAAATAGCTGTCATAATCAAGCCCTCGATTATCCGCGGATATGCGATAATAATTCCCCATATCAGTTGCTCTAGCCATTTCTTCCCGGTTTACAAGGGTTTCGTAAAGTTTTTCCCCGTGGCGAGTGCCAATAATTCGTACTTTACTTTTAGATTGATATAATTCAATCAATGCCTGTGCTAGATCAGCAATTGTGGATGCTGGCGCTTTTTGTACAAATATATCACCATTTTTTCCATGTTGAAATGCATAAACAACCAGATCAAGAG
>JABMQB010000731.1 GCA_013203525.1 Mariniphaga sp. | reverse complement strand
CTACGAAATTAAGGATGCCTCAAAAATAGAATTATCTGTTTTTGATAAAATTGGCAGGCTTCAATCAACAATTGTGAGTGAATATAAAATACCAGGTATGTATTCTGTACAATTCGATGCAAGCCAATTACCCGACGGATCATATTATTATTTACTGAAAAGCAGAAATGAAAAATCAGTGAAAAAAATGACCCTGATAAAATAAAAATGGAGTCTTAAATACATAAAAACTCCATTTAAATTGTTGACCTGCCAGGGCTCGAACTATGTTTTTACTAAGCTTAAATTCAATGATTTATGTAATCAGTTTTTCAACAGGTCTCGATTTTGACACCTTTTAATTGCATCTTGGTCAATGAACTAAACCAAAGATAATATTCATTTTACATTCTTCACTTGATCTGACTAAAAAATATGCCCGGATTTTAGATAATTATATTGCTGAGGAAATGGGGAAGATTAAGAATATTTATTGATTGATTGACTGCTGTATAGACAATTACTGTGCAGTTGATAAACACAAAAATAAAGCGGTTAATGGGATGACGGGGATTGTGTTGTAATTAGGACATGATCTGTGACGCAAGAATTCCGATGAATTAAGCACTGACCCCGCACTAAAATATTGTAATTACTAAATTTCCTTTCTTATGACCTTTATCAACATATCTGTATGCCTCAACTGCTTGTTCCAAAGGATAGGTTTTGTCAATTACAGGCTTTATCTTTTTCTTTTCAACAAGATCCTTTAAATATTTTAAATCTTCTATTTTATCTGGAGCCATTCCTATAATAATTTTTTTATTGCTTGTCATTGAAGTCCATAATACCTGAAGAAATGGCCAATCTACAGTTAAATAGATACCTTTTTGTTTCAGGGAGCTTTTACAATACGAGAATGAAATCTTACTTACTGTGTCGAAAATTATATCATAGGTTTGTCCATTTTTAGTGAAATCCTCTTTAGAGTAATCAATAACTTCATCTGCACCCAAAGATCTAACGATTTCAAAATTTTTCGAACTACATACTCCAGTAACTTCCGCACCAAAGTATTTGGCCAACTGAACTGCATATGTTCCAACACTTCCAGAAGCTCCATAAATAAGTACTTTGTGTTCTGTCTTTGTATTCGCTTTTCTTAAAAAATGTAACGCTGTAAGGCCCCCAATAGGTAACACTGCTGCTTCCTCATAACTCATTTTGGTTAAATCAATTGATACCAACCTATCCTCTGATAAACATTTATATTCGGCATTAGTACCGCCAAAACTAATTCCTTTGTTATATCCAAATACTTTATCCCCTTTTTTGAATCGCTTAACATCTTTTCCAACAGATTCAATTTCACCAGATAATTCCCAACCAGGAATATTTTTTCTCGGTTTTGTTAAACCAAATATAATTCTTCCTGGCAGCCAAAACCATTTTGCAAAATCAAATCTTCTTATTCTACAATCACCTGTGGTTACTGTCGATGCATAAACTTTTATCAGAGCTTCATTATTCCTAGGTTTAGGCTTAATTACTTCTTTGAGTTTAAGAACTTCAGGTGGTCCATATTTTGAACATACAATTGCTTTCATTTTTTACATTCTTTTTGGTATTTTGATTTAGGTCTATGATCTACATTGTTTTAAAGTTTTTTTAGAATTAAAATTATAGTATTGACCTCAATAATTTTTTATACAAAGAATCCATGAAAAAAGACAATCCATAAAAATAATCCTATCCCAAAATTCATATGATTAACAAGATTAGTTTTTATTATTCGTGATCTATTTGATGATTTAGAAGCCAAAAAACCTATACCTATACTTGGGAGTAGCCAAAACCAAGGAAAGAAAACTGTGGCTATTCCAAATATAAGAGGTATCCAAACTTGATCACGGATTGTAGGCTCTTTTAATTCTAGTAAAAGATAAATTCCCACTAATACGATTCCGATCAAATAATGAGATATATAACACCAAAATTTTTCATTTTTTAATGAAGGTGTTTTGTAAATATCTTTATGTATAAATTTTCCTCTAAACATGTAAAGAAACCATCGTCCAATAGCTTCAGGTGTAATGAATGAGAAAATGAGTTTTCTTTTGACAAGAAAACCTGCTAATAAATCCATAAAAATAGTTGCAAAAACACCCATTAAAATCATTTCTATAATAATCAT
>JABMQB010000730.1 GCA_013203525.1 Mariniphaga sp. | reverse complement strand
TCTTGAATGCAATCCAATACTTGGTTCATCAAGAATGTAAAGGGAGCCTACAAGACTACTGCCAAGCGAGGTTGCAAGGTTAATGCGCTGTGATTCGCCTCCCGATAATGTTGATGAAAGCCTGTTTAAAGTTAAATAACCAAGCCCTACATCATAAAGGAATTCAAGACGATTTTGAATTTCAATTAAAAGTCTTTTCCCAATTTCTGAATCACGCTTGTTTAAATTAATTTTATTGAAAAAAACCAATAATTCTGAAATAGGCATCAATACCAGTTCCTGAATTGATTTACCGGAAATCTTTACATAACCAGCTTCTTTTTTTAATCTACTACCTTTACATTCCTGACAAGTGGTTTTACCCCGATACCTTGATAGCATAACCCGATATTGTATTTTATAACTATTTTCTTCCAGGTATTTAAAAAACCTATTTAGCCCATCAAAGTGCAGATTGCCGGTCCAGACTAATTCTTTTTGCTCCTGAGTTAATTCATAATAGGGTTTATGAATAGGAAATTGAAATTTATCTGCATTAAAAATAAGCTGTTTTCTCCATTCACTCATTTTTTCACCTTTCCAACAAGCAACTGCATTCTGATAAATTGATAATGATTTATTAGGTATAACCAAATCATCATCAATACCAATTACTTTTCCATAACCTTCACAAGCAGGGCAAGCACCAACCGGATTATTAAAACTAAACATATGAATTGAGGGATCTTCAAATTCAATTCCATCAGCTTCAAAACGGTTTGAAAATTTTTTAGTAATTACTTTTTCGTCCAGAAATACTTTTACAATACATTCACCATGTCCCTCAAAAAAAGCGGTTTGCGCTGAATCGGCTATGCGACTACAGGTATCTTCATCATTTTTAACTTCCAGTCGGTCTACAACCACATTACATGATCCATTACAAATTTTCTTATTATTTGATTTAAGCAACTCATCAATACGAACAATCTCATTATTGATTTCAATTCGGCTAAAACCTTGCTGTAACAATAGTTCTGCTTCTTCAAGTATTGATCTTCCATTTTTGGTTTGGAGAGGTGAACCAATAAAAAAACGGGTGCTTTGGGGAAATGTATTAAGATAATCAACTACATCGGTAACATCATTACGATTTACAATTTGCCCCGATTTTGGAGAAAATGTTTTCCCAATCCTTGCATAAAGCAATTTCAGGTAATCGTATATTTCTGTTGAAGTTCCAACTGTTGACCGTGGATTCCGGGTATTTACTTTTTGTTCGATTGCAATTGCCGGTGGAATGCCTTTTATATAATCAACTTCTGGTTTGCTAATTCTACCTAGAAACTGTCGTGCATACGCTGAAAGGCTTTCTACATAACGTCTTTGCCCTTCCGCAAAAAGTGTGTCGAAAGCAAGTGAAGACTTTCCTGAACCGGAAACTCCGGTAACAACAATAAGTTTGTTTCGAGGAATTTTTATACTCAGGTTTTTCAGATTATGTACTCTTGCACCTTGTATTTCAATTGTTTTATTTACCTTCCCGCGTATCGGCATCCCTTATGAAATCTGTAATATTTGTAGAATAATTTGTGTTTTTCAAAAAAAAATAACATTTTTGCTGAAGACAAAATTAGAAAATAGTTTTATTATCCATTAACAAACGATTGCCTATAGTATAAACTTTACTTTTTTATTTACAGACAACTAAATAGAAAGTAATGTTCAGACTAGAAACACTGAGCGATAATGAGCTCGTACAAAATTTTATAGAAGGCGATCAAAATTCAATAGAAATATTAATTAATCGCCATAAGAACAGGGTTTTTTCGTATATCCTGATCATAGTTAAAAACCAGGAACTTGCAGAAGATGTTTTCCAGGATACCTTTATTAAGGTAATCAAGTCGTTAAAAAGAGGAAAATATATTGAAAACGGAAAGTTCGTTTCGTGGGTTTTACGCATTTCCCATAACCTGGTTATTGACCATTTCAGAAAAATTAAACTAAATGGTACCGTTTCAAATGATGCTTCGGATGTGGATTTATTTAATTCGAAGAAATTTTCGGAGGACAATATTGAAGACCAATTGGTTTACGATCAGATTTTATTTGAAGTAAAAGAATTGGTTAGAGAATTGCCTGATGATCAGCAACAGGTTATATATATGCGACATTATCAGGGTTTAAGTTTTAAGGAAATTGCAGACCAAACCGGTGTGAGTATTAATACTGCACTTGGTAGAATGCGATATGCTTTAATTAACCTTAGGAAACTTGTTGAAAAGAAGAACCTGAGTCTAACAAAGATTTAACTCTTTTTAACACAATATTCTTTCATAGGCGGCGTTATTAAACAAATTAAATTTTTAAAGCGCCTATGAGGAAAAACTCTACTTTTATTACGTATTTGATTAATGATTTTGAAACAGAGGCTGATAATTATAAATTGGATGCTGAAACCGAAGAATTATTAATTGTTTTAGACATTGAGGATTTTACTCCTCAAATTAATTCAGTAAATAATATTTTAGATTTTGCCCGTTCATACGAGGTTCTGGAATCGGAGAATACAGGTTTTATTGAATTAAATCTAAATTAAAGATCTAAAAGAGAAAAGAAAAGTAACCCGGAGATTTATTCTTCGGGTTATTTTTTTGTCTGAAAAAAATCATAATAGGTATTGACTTTTTCAAATATTTGTTTTAATTTAGTGATATCAATTTAATATCATATTAATTTAAATTTAGAATCATGGAAAAAAATTATTCACCTTTGTCAGGCTATCTTTTATTAATTATTGAATTATTTGTATTAGCTGCCATCGTTCTTGGATTTTTGAGGGGGATGATAATTCCTTCAGTTATTTTAATTCCTGTATTTATACTTATTGCAATTGGTTTTACCGTTGTTGATCCAAACCATAGCTGTGTTCTTGTTTTATTTGGTGCTTACAAAGGATCGATAAAAACAAATGGATTTTATTGGGTTAATCCATTTTTTATGAAAAAGAAATTTTCATTACGTGCCAGGAATTTTGACAGTGAACCTATTAAGGTAAACGATAAACTTGGAAATCCAATCATGATTGGATTAGTGCTTGTCTGGAAAGTTGAAGATACCTATAAAGCTGCATTTGGTGTAGATGAATATGAGCATTTTGTAGTTGTTCAAAGTGAGGCAGCCCTAAGAAAATTGGCTGGAATTTATGCTTATGACAATATTGAAGATGAAACCGCAAAAGTTACTTTGCGTGATGGCGGTGAAGTAGTCAATGATCAGCTTGAGAACGAAATCAGGGAACGGCTGGAAATAGCCGGAATTTTTGTTATTGAAGCCCGTATTAATTATATCGCCTATGCGCAGGAAATTGCTCAGGCAATGTTAAAACGCCAACAGGCAACTGCTATTGTTGCAGCTCGTTTTAAAATTGTTGAAGGTGCAGTTAGTATGGTAGAAATGGCTCTTGAACAACTTAGTCAAAAAGAGATTGTGGAATTGGATGAAGAAAAGAAAGCAACGATGGTTAGCAACTTGATGATTGTACTTTGTGGCGATAAAGAGGCTCAACCCGTTGTTAATACCGGATCACTCTATCAATAAGATGGAAATTTTTTTATTCAAAGAAGAACAACGGCATAATCAATGGTGGCTGTGGGTAATTCTTATAATTTCCTTGCTAGCTGTACTGATACCGTTTTCTTATGGAATCTATTCTCAGGAAGTTTTGGATAAACCTTTTGGCGATAATCCAATGAGTACTGAGGGATTAATTGTTACAGGTATTTTTTCGGTACTGCTAATGGGCTTTATTGTATTTATTGTTGCCCGGTTAAGGTTGAAAACAAAAATCAGTAATGAGGGAATATATTATTGTTATCCACCGCTATTTAAGAAATGGAAAAAACTTTGCCCTGATGAAATTGAAAGTTCTGAAATAAGGACATTCAATGCTATCCGGGAGTATGGTGGCTATGGTATGAAAAGAAGGCGTAAATATGGGCAAGCTTTTATTGCTTCAGGCAATACAGGTTTACAACTCTATTTAAAAAACGGAAAAAAGTTATTAATAGGGACTCAACGTAAGCAGGCAATTGATGCGGCTATAAAGAAGATGATGAATCCATAAAATAAGGAAAACTTATAATGTCGGTAATTTATTTCAAAGAAAAACAGTTATTGAGAAAAACACGGTTTATGATCGTTGTTTTGATATTTTCTGTTTTCATTTTTTCTGTTTTCATTTTTACATTATTACAGCTATTATCTATAAATGATTCTTTTTTTCCTGAAAAAACAGGAGCAATTATTTTTAGGGTATCTGAGATTATCTCGGTTTTTATGTTGTATATATTGATTACCGGTTATTTGATGAAAATGGAATCAATAGTTAATGCCAAAGGAATTAAGTACAGATTTTTACCATTTGTGATTAAATCCAGATTTATAAATAAAGAAAGTATCGCTGAGTATAAATTGCTCAAAAGCATCAAGTTAAAAGATTTTGGAGGATGGAGTTGCAGAAGAAGTTTTGGTAGGAAAAGGGGAATATACATGATTACAGGGCAAACTGCAATTAAGTTCACGATGGCTGATGGAAGTCGACTAATTATTGGTACCCAAAAACCTGAAATGTTTTTCAAAGGATTGGAGAGGATGACAAAGAATAAGCACAAAAAAAATGGCTAAAAAGAAAACATTTGTATTAAGGATAGACCCAGAGATGATGCAGGCAGTAGAAAAATGGGCTGCTGATGACTTCAGAAGTATTAACGGGCAATTGGAATGGTTAATTTATAATGCATTAAACCAGGCAAAAAGATTCAAATCAACCGATGATAAATAGCTAATATGTAATGTTTGTTTAAAAATATATACATATCAGTTATAAATTGAAATCAGGCAACCTCTTATGGTTGCTATTATTCCATAACCGATTAATTTTTAAACCATGAATCAAAGTTATCATTGCGCAAAATGTGGGAACCGAAAAGCAGATATCGACCAAATAAGAACTACCGGATCGGGTTTTACTAAATATTTTAATATTCAAAACCGTAGGTTTACTGCGGTTATATGCACTCAATGCGGTTTTACAGAATTTTACAGAGGCAGGCCATCAAGTGGAGCAAGTAACGTTCTTGATTTCTTAACCAATTAGAAGTTGTGATTTTATAATTAATTGTAACTTAATTAAATAAAAAAAGTAAAAAACCATTTAATTGTTTAATAAAACCAACCTATTATGAAAAAACCATTTCGTTTAAATCAATTACCATTTTTGTGCATAGTAGCGATTTTAATACTATCATCATGCGGAACTCAAAATTTGCTTACAAAAGCTAAAAAATCAGGAGTATTATTGGAATATAATTTTTCAGATAAAACCCTGAATTATAACCAAACTCAGGTAATTGAACAAGAGCTTGATGCCATGGGGCAAATGGTAAATATTGATATAAATTCAGAAATTAATTTTTCAACAAGTAAAAGTGCCGATGTAGGTGAAAATGCAAAACTTCAGATGAAAATAAATTCAATGAATATGAGTATTGAT
Source organism: Mariniphaga sp. (assembly GCA_013203525.1). Classification (GTDB taxonomy): domain Bacteria; phylum Bacteroidota; class Bacteroidia; order Bacteroidales; family Prolixibacteraceae; genus JABMQB01. Next base: position 1 of record JABMQB010000730.1, on the reverse strand, counting down.
G
>JABMQB010000729.1 GCA_013203525.1 Mariniphaga sp. | reverse complement strand
TTTAAAACAGGAAAAAAATCATTGAAAATGTATTCCTGCTGAAGGACATAAAATTCTCTATATCCATTTAAGTGTTTAATCTCTATAAATTACAAGTTTGATTGAACCAAAATTAAATGGAATTGTAATAATAAAAGATTTAGAAATCCGTTATTCTCTATATAGATGGGATATCCAAAGATTGTTTCTAAAGTTGATACTTTGGCTGTTGATTTTGTTGCAAATTCTAGCAACTATAAATTGTTGTTAGAAAAATTCAGAATGAAATTAGAACAGAGTATTTCGCATGGTATCGAAGATTGTGTTTGTAAGCAAAGGAACAGAGGTAAGCTACTGGCTCGTGAAAGGATAAGCCTACTGATTGATCCTCAAACTCCATTTTTTGAATTGTCTCAAATGGCGGCAATTAATCAGTATCAAAATGTTTTTCCATCGGCTGCGATTGTTACGGGGATTGGTGTTGTGTATGGTCGGGAATGTGTTATTGTTGCTAATGATGCTACAGTGAAGGGCGGAACTTATATTAAGGAAACAATAAAAAAACATATTAGGGCACAGGAAATAGCTGAACAGAATAATCTCCCTTGCATTTATTTAGTTGATTCAGGAGGAATTTATCTTTTGGAACAAGCCAATGTTTTTCCTGACAAGTATGATTTTGGACTGATTTTTTATAATCAGGCACAAATGTCGGCAAAAGGAATTCCCCAAATTTCAGTAGTTATGGGATCTTGTACCGCAGGCGGAGCTTATATTCCGGCAATGAGTGATGAAACCATAATGGTAAAAAACCAGGCTACTGTTTTTATTGGTGGCCCTCCATTGGTAAAAGCTGCCACCGGCGAAGAAATTTCTGCCGAGGAATTGGGTGGAGCTGAGGTTCATACAAAACTATCAGGCGTAGCCGACCATTTGGCCAAAGATGATGTAGATGCTATTCGGATTTGTAGAAATATTATAAAAACACTAAAACCTGCAGATAGACAGGAACTATCACATAGCGAAGCGATGGAACCACTTTATAATGTAAATGAAATCTATGGTTTGATTCCGGATAATGATAAGAAACAAATTGATGCCTATGAAATTGTTGCCCGATTGGTTGATGGTAGCCGGTTTCATGAATTTAAAGCCGAATATGGCAAGTCACTTGTATCAGGATTTGCACATATAATGGGATTTCCAGTTGGGATTATAGCCAATAACAGTTTTCTTAATTCAGAAAGCGCTTTAAAAGGCGCACATTTTATTGAGTTATGTTGCCAACGAAAAATACCTATAGTTTTTCTGCAGAATATAATCGGATTTATTGTTGGTAAAAAATATGAACATGGAGGTTTAGCTCGTGATGGTGCCAAATTAATTCATGCAGTTGCAAATGCCGCCGTTCCTAAAATTACTCTCATTTTTGGAGGTTCCTACGGAGCAGGCAATTATGCAATGGCTGGAAGGGCATTCAATCCTAATTTTTTATTTATGTAGCCTAATTCACGTATCTCGGTAATGGGTGGCGAACAGTCGAAAAATGTTTTGGATACAATTAGAAGCGAAAAGGCCGAAAGATTAATCAATCAATTTGAGGAGGAGGGAAGTGCCTATTACAGCACATCCCGATTGTGGGACGATGGAATTATTGATCTTGCTGATTCCCGTAAGGTACTTGTCTTAGCAATCTCTTCGTCTTTAAATAAAAAATTTGAAAAATCAAGCTTTGGAATATTCAGGATGTAAATGTAGAAAAATTATAAATACATATTATTCGAATTGACAGGGAATACGGCAACCTTGATATTAAATCGTCCAAATGTTCATAATGCGTTTCATTTTGAGATGCTAAATGAAATATTGGATGTGTTTAAATCAATTGATTGCAATAATGTTGATATTCTTGTTATTAGAGGTGCCGGTTCTTCGTTTTGTGGCGGTGCTGATATTAAATGGTTTAGTGGATTAATTAATTTAACTGAGGTTGAATTAAGGAATCAATTACAATCATTAAGCAATGTTTTATGGGAATTATATAATCATTCAGTAACAACGATTGCCGTTTTAACCGGTTCTGTATTGGGGGGCGGAATAGGATTATCTGCTGCCTGTGATTATGTTGTTGGTGAAGAAGATATAAAAATGGCTTTCCGTGAAGTGAAACTTGGAATTACACCGGCTTTAATATCACCATTTGTAATAAATAAAATAGGCTCAAATAATGCTAAAGAATTGATGCTCTTCGGAAATTATTTTAGTGGTACTGAAGCGCAAAAACTTGGTTTAGTAAGTCATTTGGTTAAAAAAAATGAATTGGAAACGGCTTTAAACAACCTTATTAAAGAATTACAGTCCGGAGGAATCAAAGCAAGGAAAAGTATTAAAACGTTAATCTCTGGAATTAATATGCAAAATGTAAATCCAGAGATACTTGGTTTTGCACTTAATAATTCAATATCGGTAATAAGATCAGAAGAAGCAAAAGAAGGTTTTTTGGCTTTTTTAGAGAAACGTAAACCTAATTGGCAAAAATTAAGAGAAAAGGAGTGAATAAAATAAAAAGCATATTTATTGCCAACCGGGGTGAAATTGCGGTTAGGATAATTAAAACTGCCAGAGTAATGGGAATCCGGGCAGTTACTGCATATACTCTTAATGATAAAAAAAGCCTTCACATTCAAATGGCTGATAAAGTAGTATGTCTTGATATTAATATTCTGAATGATACTTTTCTTTCACCTGAACGAATGGTTGCGGTTGCCAAAGAGGAAAATTGTGATGCCATTCATCCAGGATATGGTTTTTTGTCGGAAGATTATCGTTTTGCAGAATTGTGTAAAAAATATGGCTTGATTTTTATCGGTCCAACTCCCGATGTGCTTAAAACAATGGGGATAAAAACCGAAGCAAAGAAGTTAGTAGAATTGGCGAGAGTTCCTGTACTTTCAGGATTAGAACGAGAAACAGAGGAATTGATAAAATATGCCAAAGATTTGAATTATCCCTTAACTGTGAAGGCTGTTGCAGGTGGTGGAGGCAAAGGACTTCGAAAAGTTTTAAAAGCAGACGAACTTAAAAAAGAAGTGAATCAGGCAAGTCGCGAAGCATTGAATTATTTTGGAGATGGCAGAGTGTACATTGAACCATTCCTCGAAAATACCAGGCATATTGAGGTACAGTTATTAGGTGACCAATATGGAAATCTGATCCATT
>JABMQB010000728.1 GCA_013203525.1 Mariniphaga sp. | reverse complement strand
ACCGGAGGATACAACTTTGCAGTCCTGCGTTCAGTTACTGATACCGTAATTAAAAACAATCAAAATATATTGAATTCCCTGAAAATTATTGCAAATTTACAATACACTGATTAGTCACAAGTTTTTAGAAAATCTCCTTAATTACAAATTCTCTTCCTTGAAATAAAATAATATCTCCAACTACTTTATCCAACAATAATTTACCAATCGGTGAAGCGATCGAAATTGCAAAAATACTTTGAACATCAACAGTAACTTTACCCATCCCAATTGAAATAAAACAAGTACCCTGGTTAGTTTTTACCAAGCTTCCAAATTCGACTTTAGTATATTCTTTTTGAGTATCTATCAGGGAAAGATCATTTTTTAAATTAATAATTTTACTTAACTGAACTTCATTTTTTTCTATTTCAATTTGCATCATAGCCCTGCTGGTTTCGTACTTATCACCGGCACTGCTTTTTGTATCGCTATCTCGTGATTCCTTTGCCGATTCAATGGCACTAATTGCCGCTTCCGTTTTTCTTTCTAGTATATTAAACAGTTGATCCAGGAATAATTGCTTTATTTCTTTTTCAGGCATGATATCACAGATTTATTATTGAAATCTATTATATAAGAAAAAAATCAGAATTTTATTTTAATTGAATCTGCCCAAAACCAGCTGTTGCAAATTCATCGGAGTTATGCGAAGTAACAGCCAAACCTACCAATAATTCACCCGGTAATTTTAAGGAGTACGTTGAATATAGCTCCCAGATTTTATTGTCGCTGCTAATATATGATTCAAAAACATCACCTTGCCGTTTCAATCGAATCCAGGTATTTGGGAAATTAACATCAAATTTATTTCCAGCGGTTTCCATTTCCGGATAAATAGCTTTCATTTCTGCTCCTATTTCAGCTCTGTATTGAAATTCACAGCCTCCATTGTTTTTATTACGCGAGGTATTATCCGGGAAAAGCTGAAAATAGACATGTTTGCTATTGTCATCTAAATTGGTCCGTGCCATAATACCAGCTTTTGTATATTGGTTTGCTTTGCCTAATTCCAAAACCTGAACCCTAATATCAAAATCACCCTTAAGAGCTGTATATCCAAAATAAAACTCATCATTTGTTCCCCAAATATCAGCACCACCTGCTTTCATCTGAAGTTTATTTTGATCAATTAATATACTTCCGGGTTTAGTAGCAGCCCCAATATCCGTATATTTTAATTCTGAAAAAGACAGAACTTTACTTTCTCCGGAATCAGTTTTTTGCCCGCAGCTAAATGAAATCAAACAAACATTGATAAAAACAAATAGATAGGTTCTGGATTTAAGTTTTTCGATTAGGTTCATATAAGTCTTTTTTAGATTTAGTTCATTTAAAAAACAATTGTGGTTAATTAATGTATACTTTGTCAGGGGAAGATAATTGAATAGGAATATTATTCATAATTGTACAAAGATACTTTCTGAATAGTATATCCATTACGAAGTCTGATAAAAGCACCTTGCCCTGTATCATCACCAGCAAGCCTACGCCCTGGAATCCAATTACCATTTTCAAACGTACCTTCTTCAACTGTTGCCAGTCCAGTTTTGAACCCGGATTTTTTTGGTAAAAAAGAAACTGTAATACCTGATCCACCTATGTAAAATTCATCAGGAGCAATTTTTATAAAAATGGCAGCACCTTGTGGAGCCGTATTTTGGGCATTCAGATTACGAGGATCAGACCGAAGATCTGTGTTAATTAGATAGTCACCAATTTCAATAGTTTGAGATCGATTATCTTCAGTTAATAAAACGGCACTCATTGTATTCATCCCCTGATGTTCGCCAATTAATGGCATAAGCTGGGAAAGCATTTTATAGCTCTGTGTCAACTCATCACCGGCAACAATACGTCTCTCAATATAAAAGGGTGAAAATCCCAGGGCATCAAGCTGGCCGACAGCATAAACCACATTGGCTGCTCCTTGTGCTCCACCACTGGTTTCAGGGATAAACAAAGGATTACCTGAACGTACAAAATCTTTTGCCACATCTGCAAAATCGGGACGATAAAGGTCGGGGGCAAGAAGGTCAATTGACGGGCCGCCGGCAAAATAAATATCAAATACCTGCGGAAGGCATCCGCCGCTTGGATAAGTACCAGGCCAGGAATGTTGCCGTTGTTTTAGCCATGCGTTGACAAACATGGGTATGGAATATTCAGCTTTTCCGGCTTCAACTACATAATTAATATAGGTTGCAAAATACCACGCCATAAAAACTTCATCTGAATAAAAAGGGAAAGTTACTAATGCTTCATCCTGTTCTT
>JABMQB010000727.1 GCA_013203525.1 Mariniphaga sp. | reverse complement strand
GTTGTTGAGTTTGTTACTGTAGCCAACGAATATTGCAATTTTATTGAAAAAATCAGTAATTATTACACCAGCAAGGCACTTTCAATAGCACAAAAATTGCTGCCTCTGGTTTATTTAAAAGTTTCATTAATTCCTGAAATTGAAAAACTCCTTGATGAAGATACCGAGAAATTTGTAACAGAATTGGATTATAACCTACTACTTCAGAAATGGATGCAAAATCTTGGTGAGTTTGATAGCTTTAATGAAGTGTTTAAACCGGGAATGGAATTTAGCGAAGATGCCCTGGAAGCCAGTATTTCAGAAAATTTACTGGATATTTTTCAGGATTTAAAAAATTTTATTTCGTCTTATAGCCTTGGCAACGAAGAGGTAATGAACGATGCTTTAAGTGAATGTATTTATCAGTTTAAGGAATACTGGGGGCAACGATTAGTGAATGTACTACGTGCAATTCATATGTTGCTTGTGAGTGATACTGACCTGGATGAAAATCGGGAAATAGAAAACGATGATCAAATTAAAAAGGAATCGGATTGGGTAGATGGTTTTTTCGACCAGTTCAGAAATGATAATTATTAAATTAATGTATAGGGAAAGTATATCAAAAGAGGAATTAAAAGATTTGCCTTTAAAACAGTTTGAAGGGAATATTTCATTAATCGATAAAATTTGGCAAGTTGATAATGCAGTTGAATTTCTTTCGGAACATGAAGTAATTGGATTTGATACGGAAACACGGCCATCATTCAAAAAAGGGAAAGTCAATAAAGTTGCACTCCTTCAGCTTTCAACCGATTCGCATGCATTTCTATTTAGGATTAATAAAATCGGGCTACCGGAAACTTTAAAAAAACTTTTACAATCTAAAAAAATAATTAAACCGGGTATAGCTATCCGTGATGATATAAAGGTACTTCAGGAATTGAATGGTTTCAGCCCTCAAGGATTTATTGAATTACAGGATCAGGTAAAAGATTTCGGCATTCAAAACTTTAGCCTTAAAAAACTTGCGGGTATTGTGCTTGGCTTCAGGGTATCAAAAGCTCAGCAACTTTCAAACTGGGAAGCCACTACCCTCACTCCTCCTCAGATGTTATATGCCGCTACCGATGCCTGGGTTTCGTTCAAAATATATAAAAACCTGTTTCCTAATTAAATATTAATGGATAATAACATTGTTTCGCTCATTTTAAAATCGGGAAAAGACCAGTCGGTAAAAAGATTTCATCCCTGGGTATTTTCAGGGGCAATAAAAAAAATAAACGGTCCTGTTTCTGAAGGAGATCTGGTAAGTGTGTATTCAAACCAGCACGAATTTTTAGGAATTGGACATTATCAACCCGGATCAATTGCTGTTAGAATTATCTCATTTATTGAATCTATTCCAAATAAAGACTTTTGGTACTCTAAAATCGACAATGCTATTAACTTACGCAATAAGCTTAGACTACTAAATAACAATGAAACAAATGTTTTTAGGTTAATAAATGCAGAAGGCGATGGTTTACCAGGGTTAATTATCGATTATTATAATGGAGTTGCTGTAATGCAAATGCATTCGGTTGGCATGTATTTAATTCGGGAGCAACTGGCTGAAATACTTAAAGAGATACTAGGAAATAAATTTCTGGCTGTATATGATAAAAGCGAAAAAACCCTTCCTTTTAAAGCTAATTTATCGAATAAAAATGGATTTATTTTAGGTGATAGCGAAAATAATATTGTGAAAGAATATGGCTTACAATTTAAAATCGACTGGGAATCGGGCCAGAAAACCGGATTTTTTATCGACCAGCGTGAAAACCGGGAACTTTTAAAAAAATATGCAGATAAGCGTGATGTACTAAACATGTTTTGTTATACAGGTGGATTTTCGGTGTATGCACTCCAGGGAGGGGCTAAATCTGTCCATTCAGTCGATTCATCGGCAAGAGCCATTGATATGACAGAAGAAAACATAAGTATAAATTTCCCTGATGTGCCAAACCATACATCATTTGCTACCGATGCTTTTGATTACCTGAAAGATATCAAAGATAAATATGATCTGATTATCCTCGATCCCCCGGCTTTTGCTAAACACCGTGAAACATTGGGGCGTGCATTGAAGGGTTATAAACGTATTAATGCACGTGCTTTTGAACAAATTCGCCCCGGAGGAATTGTATTTACTTTTTCTTGTTCCCAAGTTGTTTCCAAGGAAAAATTCAGGGAAGCTGTTTTTTCAGCAGCAGCCATTTCAGGAAGGAATGTCCGTATTCTGAATCAGTTAACTCAACCTGCGGATCATCCGGTAAATATTTACCATCTCGAAGGCGAATACCTAAAAGGGTTGGTTTTATATGTTGAATAATATATATGCAATTTCCTGATAGTTATCAGAAAGGTTAATCCTCAATTATCTCTATATTTGGATTGCTGCATTAATATTACCTAAGCATCAAAATTAGGTATTAATTGAATTAATTATGGTAAATAAAGAAATTGTTAAAGCATTAAATACAGAATTCGATAACATATCTCCGGAAAAAATTCTTCTTGCTATTTCTGAAAAATTTAAAAATACTTCAATATTTACCACCAGTTTTGGATACGAAGATCAGGTTATTACCGATATGATTTTCAAAAACGATATCCCAATATCTGTGGTAACCCTTGATACGGGAAGGATGTTTGAAGAAACTTATAAGGTTTTTGCCCGGACATTTGAAAAATACAAAAAAGAAATAAAAACCTATTTCCCCGAAAAAAAAGAAATTGAATACCTTTTAAATACTAAAGGCCCTATTAGTTTTTACGAATCGATAGAAAACAGAAAAGAGTGCTGCCATATAAGAAAAGTTGTTCCACTTGGTAGGGCATTAAAAAATAACGAATGTTGGATTACAGGACTTAGAGCTTCCCAATCAACAAACAGAAGCAATCTTAACCTTTTTGAGCTGGATCAAGGTTTTGAAATAATTAAGTTTAATCCACTTTTAAATTGGAGCCTTGAGGATGTAAAGAATTATATTATGGTTAACAATGTTCCGTACAATGCATTACACGACAGAGGATTTGTAAGTATTGGCTGTGAACCATGTACCCGTGCTATTCAACCCGGAGATGATTTTAGGGCAGGCCGTTGGTGGTGGGAACAAAACTCGGGAAAAGAGTGCGGATTGCATACACATGAATAAAAAATTATAAATAGAATAATTTTAACTGATTTATGAAAACTATCCTGATTATCGGTGCAGGCAGGTCTACTTCTGCGATGATTAATTATTTAGAAAAACAAGCATTTAATTACCACTGGAAAATAGTTGTTGCCGATAAGGAAACGGAGCACTTAAAAAACATTGTAAATGATATTGTTTCTGTCACAAACTTTGATGTAAAAGATGATTTATGCAGGGAGGATGAAATAAAAAGGGCCGACCTGGTAATTTCAATGCTACCTGTCCGGTTTCACAAATTTGTTGCAAAAACCTGTTTGAAATTTTCTAAAAACCTGCTGACAGCTTCATATGAACCCGCTGACTGGAAAGATTTCAGTAATGAGTTAGAAGAAAAAGGATTATTATTTTTAAATGAAATGGGTGTTGATCCGGGGCTTGACCATATGTCAGCAAAAAAAATAATCGACCGGCTAAAAAATCAGGGACACGAATTACTTTGTTTTGAAACATTTACAGGTGGGCTGGTTGCTCCCGAATCTGACAACAATCCCTGGAATTACAAAATAAGCTGGAATCCAAGGAATGTAGTATTAGCCGGACAGGGTGGACCAGCTAAATTCAGGCAAGAAGGCAAATACAAATATATTCCATACAACCGCCTTTTCCGCCGAACTGAATTAATAGAAATTAAAGGATTTGGCAAGTTTGAAGGGTATGCCAACCGCGATTCATTAAAATATATCAATAAGTATAATTT
>JABMQB010000726.1 GCA_013203525.1 Mariniphaga sp. | reverse complement strand
GTGAGAATTTACTTTTTAAAGCAGATGAAAATAATCAAAAAATTGTTTATACAAAAAATGAATATCCTCTTACAAAATCGGGTTTTATTCCAATTGAATTAAATGATAAAAAACTACCTAATCCAGATTCAAAATTGATATTTCCCGGGGAAGGTGGAAAAATATATTCTGAAATATACATGTAACCTTAAAACTTTAAATTATGGCAACAACCTATTACACTCCAGGCGTATATATCGAGGAGATTTCAAAATTCCCTCCATCGATAGCGCAAGTTGAAACAGCGATCCCTGCTTTTATCGGTTATACTGAAAAGGCAACCAAGAAAGAAGCTGGTGATTTAAGCGGTAAACCAACAAGAATTACCTCAATGCTTGAATATGAAACATTTTTTGGAATTGCAAAAAAAGAAACCGACATCAAAGTTTCTGTTGTTGGTGAAGTTATTTCTGCAACCCCTCCTTTGGCAAACAAAAAATCTCCTTTTTTAATGTACTATTCAATGCAAATTTATTTTGCTAATGGAGGAGGCCCTTGTTATATTGTTTCGGTTGATCAATATGGCGCCGATAATGCATCGCCCGCTACATTAGTTAGTTTTAATGACCTAAATACAGGGCTTTCGGCAATAAAAAAAGTTGATGAACCAACATTAATAATATTTTCTGATGCCACTTCATTGGCAAGCGATGCAGATTTTTATGGTATTTACGGTAATGCGCTAATGCAATGCAAGGATTTACAAGACCGGTTTACAATAATCGATACTTATTCCGATACTGAACATGATACTGATTTATCGGACAGCGATGGCAACCCCTATGGAACCATTGACCCCGATGATTCAATCAGGGAGGGAATTAGCTTAGGTAAAGATTATCTAAAATACGGTGCTGTTTACTATCCTTTCCTGGAAACCATATTAGATTATGTTTATGATGAAAGCAAAATAGATGTTACTATTAGTTCATCTGATCCGGTTGATGTGAAAAAGGAAGTTCAGGATATTTCCAGCGCAATAAGTACAACTGCCCTTGATAATCTAATTTCCGATTTGGATACAATGGAAGCAGGCGTAAATGCAGCAACCGATGATGCAGCCGCAGTAGCACTTATCCAGGGGATAGTTAATAATATCCAGAATATCAGAAATATTAATAATGGATTAATTTCAAAATTAAATATGGCAGTCGATATTGCCAGAAACGATGGTACAACTGATACTGAAACAAATGCCCTTGATACTTGGATAACCGATGTTTTAGAAGCTACAAATTTGAAATTGAATCAAACAATTGATAGGTTAAATGTTGATGACACGAAATCAAAAATAGAGAACGAAATTTCAGATTCTACCGCTAATGATCCTTCTTTACAAAGGGATTTGGGAATCCATTCATCAAACGTTGCAGGTGATGCGCTTTCTGAGAAAATTACTACTGTAAAGGAAACCGGCGAATTAAAATTATTAATAGATGCATTACCCAGTTCCGGATCATCGTCAACAACTTCGAAATTAGATAAGCTGGAAACCACAAATAATGCACTGTATAATAAAATAAATTCGGAAATAGGCCAGATTCCGGTTAAATTGCCACCAAGTAGCACAATGGCAGGAGTTTATGCCAGAGTTGATAACGACCGCGGTGTTTGGAAAGCACCAGCCAATGTTGGCCTTACGTATGTAATTAAACCAAGTGTTAATGTAACTCACGAAGAACAGGAAGGATTAAATGTAGATACTACAGCCGGGAAATCGATTAATGCTATTCGTTCATTTACCGGGAAAGGAACTCTTGTTTGGGGCGCCAGAACATTGGCAGGTAACGATAATGAGTGGCGATATGTATCGGTCCGAAGGTTTTTTAATATGGTTGAAGAATCAGTTAAAAAAGCCACATTACAATTTGTTTTTGAACCAAATGATTCTAATACCTGGGTGAAGGTTAAAGCGATGATCGGGAATTTCCTAACACAATTATGGAAAGCAGGAGCTTTGGCAGGACCAACCCCCGATAAAGCATTCTATGTAAAAGTTGGTTTGGGCGAAACCATGACCGCTACTGAAATTCTGGAAGGATATATGATTATTGAAATAGGTATGGCTGCGGTAAGGCCCGCCGAGTTTATAATTCTCAGATTCTCTCATAAAATGCAAGAAGCTTAATTAATCAGAAATTTGTTAAAACTTAAAAATTTAATACCATGGCAGAATATCCATTACCAAAATTTCATTTCAAAGTATCCTTTGGCGACGCAGAATTTAATTGCACTGAGGTTTCGGGATTAGATTTTGAACGTGAAGTAATCGAATACAGGGCTGGTGCCGACAACGAATATCATAAATCAAAACAGCCCGGATTAAGTAAATATACCAATATCACTATTAAACGTGGTAGTTTTATCAGCTCAAAAACTCAATGGTACGATCAATGGATTAAAACCGTTTACTTACAGGAAGATGGAGAACAATTCCGGGGCGATTTAACTATTAGTTTGCTCGACGAAAGCCATCAACCCATAATTACCTGGAAAGCTATTCAGGCATATATTACAAAAATTCAATCGACAGATTTGAAAGCCGATGGAAATGAAGTAGCAATCGAAACCGCTGAATTTGTCCATGAAAAACTCGAGTTAGTTAAATAATGACTTATAAATATCCACCAGTTGGGTTTCATTTTAAGGTTGTTTTTACTGGTTTTAGTTCGGAAGCAGATACTCTTTTTCAATCTGTTTCCGGACTTTCGGTTGATGTTGAAACTGAAGAAATTGCTGAAGGCGGTGAAAACAGGTTTAAACATAAATTACCAGGGCGAATTAAATATCCTAATCTGGTACTAAAACGTGGAATGATTACCAGTTCAGAATTGATTACCTGGGTTAGGAATGCCTTTGAAAATAATGAGTATAGCCCGGTTGACCTGACAATATCATTGCTTAATGAAAATCATGAAGCTCTGGCTGTGTGGAATGTGGAGCATGCATACCCTGTTAAATGGTCAGCATCCGATTTTAATGCCGAAGAAAGTAAGATAGTGATCGAAACTATAGAGTTAACCTATAATTATTTTAACCGAGTTTAATTATGCCTATTGAAATCAAAGAACTTAATATCAAAATAAATGTAGAGGATAAAAATAACTCCTCAGAAACAAATGAATCAAAAGCTGATTTAAAAGATTCAATTATTAAATCATGCGTTGAACAGGTTATGGAAATTTTATCACAAGCAAAAGAACGTTGAAATGAGCGGTGAATTAGCAAAATTAAAAATTACAGCCTATAGCGACGAAAAATTTAAAAGCAAGGTTGGGGATGGTGAGTTTAAGGTTCATCTAAATCCTGATAGTTATTCGCTAAAATATAAAATTGAACAAACAAAAGAACAAGCTCAGGGAACAAGTTCTTCTGAAATCAAGTTTAATAAAATACCACCTAAAGACCTTGATTTGGAATTTGTTTTTGACCGGTCGGGAGTTGTGCCTGATTACAGCAGTTCGGGTAGCGATAATACAAAAACATTTAAAGATGAAGGTTCCGGAATAATAGACGATATTGAGAAGTTTAAAAAAATTGTTTTTGATTATAACGGAGACCAGCACAAACCAAATTATCTGATTATTTTCTGGGGGGCACTTTTATTTAAAGGTTGCCTGGTTGAAATGGATATCACCTTCAAATTGTTTAAACCTGATGGTACACCTTTGCGTGCCTCTATCAAAGCAAAATTTAAAGGCTTTGTCGAAGATAACCTCAGAGTGGCAATGGAAAATAGAAGTTCACCCGATCTGACCCATGTCAGAACTGTGCTTGAAGGAGATACTTTACCTCTAATGGCCTTCCGGATTTATGGAGACCCGAAATATTACCTTCAGGTAGCTAAAGCAAATAAGATTATAAATTTCAGAAGGTTAAAAGCAGGGCAACAAATTTATTTTCCACCCATTCAAAAAACCGGGAATAACTAATTATTAATGCAATGGCAAATTCAAAATCAAAGGATCTGGTTACCTGTACAATTTTACTTGAAGGCAAGGAACTGTCAAAAGTTCACAGCCCGTTAAGCATTACTGTTGATAAAGAATTAAACAGGATACCCTATGCTAAATTGGTTTTTATTGATGGCGACCCATCAAAACAAGACTTCACGCTTAGTAATAAAAAATTATTGGTTCCGGGTAAAAAAATTGAAATTAAGGTTGGATATAATTCTAAGGAAGATACGGTATTTAAAGGTGTCATAATTAAAAACAATATCAAAATAAGGTCTAATCAATCATATCTGATTATCGAATGTAAAGACGAAGCGATAAGACTTACCATTGGAAGGAAAAGCCAGTATTATTATGAAAGTAAAGACAAGGAAATTATTGAAGAAATTATTGGATCATACAGCTTAAAATCAAGTGTTGAAAAAACCAACTATAAACACAAGGAATTAGTTCAGTTTAATACTACTGATTGGGACTTTTTGGTTACACGGGCGCAGGCAAACGGCAAGGTGTGTATTGTAGATGATGGAAAAGTTAATGTAAAGAAACCAGGAATTAAACATAAGAAAATTGAAACCATCACGTTTGGTGATAATTTGCTTGATTTTGACGCTGAGATGGATGCAAGGAACCAGTTTAAAAAGGTTACTTCTTATGGTTGGGATTATGCATCGCAGGAATTAATGGAAATCGAAGCTTCCGATCCATCGGTTAAATTGAATGGTAATATTACAACGGGCGAACTTTCTTCAGTTATTAAATTAAAAAACCTTGAATTAAAAAACGGTGGGGCATTTGCCAATGTGATACTTCAGGACTGGGTCGATGCAAAAGCTTTATTTAACCAATTATCAAAAGTGCGGGGAAGGATTAAAATTCAGGGGATACAAAAAGTAAAACCCGATACTATTTTAGAATTGAAGGGTGTTGGCGATAGTTTTAACGGCAATATTTATATATCGGCTATACGGCATACAATTACTGAAGGTAATTGGATTACAGATGCACAGTTCGGTATAGATCCGGTTTGGTTTTCCGAATCGGTTTCAATAAATGAACTTCCTGCATCAGGATTATTGGCATCAGTCCAGGGATTGCAAATTGGAGTTGCCAGCCAACTGGAAAAAGACCCTGATAAACAGGACCGGATAATGGTTAAATTACCGATAGTTGATGCAAAAGAACAAGGAATTTGGGCCAGGGTTGCTTCGCTTGATGCAGGAAACAAGAGAGGGGCATTTTTCCGTCCCGAAATTGGAGATGAGGTTATTTTAGGATTTATAAATAATAATCCTAACGATGCGATTGTCCTTGGAATGCTTCATAGCAGCACTAAATCAGCCCCAATAGTTGCTTCGGATGATAACCACGAGAAAGGATTTGTTACCCGAAGTGAGATGAAACTCATTTTTAACGATGAGAAAAAGTCGGTTACCGTTGAAACACCTGCCGGGAAGAAATTAATTATTGATGAAAATGCCGGGGTGATAACAATAGAAGATGAAAATTCAAACAAAATTAATTTCGATTCAGGGGGTATTCAAATTGAGAGTGCCGGAAAAATTGATATAAAAGCATCCGGCGATGTAAATATTGAAGGTGCAAATATTAATATAAAAGCTTCAGCGAAAATGAAAGCTGAAGGTTCGGCCGGCGTGGAAATGTCGAGTAGCGCCACAGCTGTTGTAAAAGGAGCAATAGTACAAATTAATTGATATGGGAGCGGCAGCACGAATAACAGATATGCATGTGTGCCCAATGGCAACGGTACTTGTACCACATGTTGGGGGACCAATATTACCACCGGGAGAACCTACGGTATTTATTGGTGGGCTATCTGCCGCCCGTGTGGGCGATATGGCTACCTGTGTTGGCCCGCCCGATACTATAATCAAAGGTTCTGCAACAGTATTTATAGGTGGAAAACCAGCTACGCGCATGGGAGATACTACTGCACATGGGGGCACAATTGTAGTTGGTTTCCCAACCGTAATTATTGGAGGTTAATTTTTATTGTTATGGAAGAATATAAATCATTTTTAGGAAGAGGCTGGGGATTCCCACCTGAATTTAATAAGAAAAATAAGGAAGTTGGGATGATCGAAAATGAAGAAGATATCCATAGCAGCCTTGAAATTCTTTTTTCAACAAGCTTAGGCGAAAGAATTATGGTTCCCGATTATGGAAGCAACCTCGATGAATTATTGTTTAATCCGCTTAACCTTACATTAATAACGTATGTAATTGATTTAATAAAAACGGCTATCCTGTATTACGAGCCACGGATTAAAATTGATAAAATTGATATAGCACCTGATAATGAATTGGAAGGAATTCTATTAATAAGCCTTGATTATACAATTAGAGCCACCAATTCAAGAAAAAATATGGTTTTTCCATACTATAAACAAGAGGGTACAGATGTATAGCCAGAATTAAAAACCTGCATATGAGTAAAAGTTGTAATAATAATATTGAACTTAAACGAAACGGAACCGGGCAGAATCAGCGGTTTGTTGATGCCCTTGATCCGGATTCCGTTGAACTGTTTGATTTTAGGTTGGAAGATTGGATGGCTTTTGCATATAATTTTGCAAACCATGTAAATTATTTCGCACCCGAAAATAATGTATCCGGAAACTGGCAGGATTTTTTCTTAACAAAAAATCAGATAGAGAAAATTCTGGGTGAAACGGTTCCGCAACATAAATTATCACCACACCTTACCCTGTTTGTTTGTTTTATATGCTTACTCAGGCGCAGCCAAAAAAGACTGAACGGACTTACAAAAAGACACCTCGATTTTTATTATAAAGAAGTATTAAATCTGTCGAATAAAACTGCATCTCCCGATTCTGTTCATATTCTGTTCGAACTGGCAAAAAATGCTTCTGATGTTAAAATAGAACAAAATACTAAACTAAAGGCTGGCCGCGATAAATCGGGTAAAAACCTTGTATATAAAACTACCGAAGAGATTATTCTAAACCAGGCAAAAGTTGCAGGCTTTAAAAATGTTTATCATTTAAAAGATAAATACCTCTTTAAAGATGATTACTTCGGATGTTCCGAAGTGGCCAATTCATATGATGGAAATGGAAAATCGTTCCCTAACGATGAAATCAAATGGTGGCCATTTGGGCATCCGTTTTTTCCTGTCGATAAATATTTTGAAAAAGACTATCCAAGAATGGCTGATGCCAGGGTAGGTTTTGCAATTGCTTCTCCTGTTTTACAGTTAGAAAAGGGGAAGCGTGAAATTACGTTTAAAATTAGTATTGCAGAAAATATTCCCGGTAAAATTACTGCATCCGAAATTGAAGATGCTTTAACTGTGTACCTGAGCGGAGAGAAGAAATGGTTACAGGCTGTATTTCGTCCGGTCGGACAAAGTTTTATATCTGGGAATGAGATAAATATTGTTGTTACTTTGGATGCAAATGCCGATCCGGTTGTTAATTACAATAGCGAAAAACTTTTAGAAAACTTTACCACATCATTCCCGGTTGCCCGGTTTATTTTTAAGAATGGTATTAACGATGAAAAACATGAGGGATATAAACTTTATAAATTACTTGTTGAAAAAACGGTTACCAACATTGAAATAAGCGTTGATGTAAGTGAGATTATCGATGCTGAAATTGAAAATGACCAAGGCAAACTCGATGCTTCAAAACCATTCTTCCCTTTTGGTTCAATTCCAGGTGTTGGTTCAGGATTATTAATTCATTGTAATGAAGCGGCCAATAAAGAATGGACGAAAATTACTGCTAAACTAAAATGGAAAGATACACCCGATAGTTTCAGGCAACAGTATTGGGCTTACCGTGAGGAATATCTTACCGATTTAAGTAAAAAAGTTTATAACCTGCAAACAGAATACCCCGCAGGCTTTGATGAAGATTTAGGAACTTTACTGATTAATAGCGATTCAGATTTTAGAGCAAATGTTGAACTCAGGGCAGATAATGGGACTCTTATTAATAAAGGCAATTCAAATATTACTTTGTTTAATCCCTCTTCAGGCGGAGGGTTCGAAGCAGGTTTTGATGTAATCAGGACAATTCCGCAAAATAAATTTGCTACAAAATCCAATAATCTTCCGCAGGATTATAAAAAATGGGAGCAGGCAATTCAAGATAAAAAGTTGTCGGATAATCAAAGGGTTTCAGATTTTAAGAATAATAAACCAAAACAAATTCCTCAGGATGGTTATCTGAAGATAATCCTGAAAAGTTCGTTTTATCATGATATATTTCCAAGGATATTTGCCGTGGCTATGTCAAAAGGTGAAAGCACAACCTTAATACCTAATTCCCCATATACTCCTCAGGTTGAATCTATATTGTTAAGTTATCAGGCTACTGCCAGCCAGAAAATTAGATTTGAAGATTTAGGATCAGATCAGGAAAATAAAGAAGCTTACAACAATGCTAAAATCGAATTATTTCATGAACATCCTTTTGGGCAATCAGAACAGCATAGTTATCTAAAAAAGTTACAGGATTTTTTGGCAATAGATAATAGTATTAATTGTAAATTGTTACCAACCCATACCGGTGGTTCATTGTTTATTGCCGTGGAAAATGCAGAATCACTGCAAAGTATTTGTTTATTGACTCAGGTTTTGGAAGGCAGTGAAAATCCTGAGCCTGATAATGAATTCGAAACAGGAGAAAAACTTCAGTGGTATATTCTTTGCAACGAAGAATGGAAACCACTCAACAAAGATTATATAACATTTGACAATACTGATAACTTTCTGAAATCGGGGATTATAAAATTTACAATTCCAAAAGAAGCTACTAAAAACAATAAGCGTATACCGGGTAATTATTTCTGGTTAAGAGTGCATAATACAAAAGATTTTGATACCATCTGCCAAGTTATTGATATTCAGGCACAGGCTGTTTTAGCACAGTTTTCTGATAATAATAATGATTTGGCACACTTGAAAAATGGCATCGAAGCTAAAACCATATCTAAATTAGTTGAACGTATTGCTACGGTAAAAAAAGTTGAACAACCTTACAATTCATTTGACGGAAAACTTCCCGAATCAGATAGCGATTTTTACAGGCGTGTGAGCGAGCGGTTACGTCATAAACAACGAGCCATTACTATATGGGATTATGAACATCTTGTTTTGCAGAAATTCCCTAAAATATATAAAGTTAATTGCCTAAGGCATACTTCTAATGACTGTTTTTTATCGCCCGGAAATGTTACCGTTATTGTTATACCAAATATCCAAAAAAAGAATGTATTTGATATTTATCAACCTCGGATAAGCAAAGGTAACCTCAACGAAATTCAAAGTTTCATTAACGGTATTAATACATTACATGTAAATGCAACGGTTGAAAATCCACAGTACGAGGAAGTAATGGCCGAGCTTTCTGTAAAGTTCTATAAAGGATTTGATGAAAATTATTATTTAAAACAATTACAAAAAGATATCGCAAAATTTCTGGCTCCCTGGGCATTTGAAAAAACAGCATCAATAAATTTTGGAATTGTCCTTCACGAAAGCTCAATGATTCAATTTATTGAAAATTTGGGCTATGTCGATTATATTAAGAATTTTAACCTGAGTAAACAACTTCCTGAAAACGATAAAAAGGGTGTCAAACAATTTGTGAAGGCCAGAAAAATTATCCCGTCAAGTGCAAAAGTAATACTGACATCAATAAAATATGAAGAGCATAAAGTAAGCTCAATTAGTAATTCTGAATGTAATAATTAATGAAAGATTCACCAACCATACCAAAAGATATTGATTTAAAAAACGATCTGGATTTTGATTTTTTAAAGGAATTAGGTATTCGGTATATTGAAAAATTGGGTGGTAACCTTTGGACCGATTATAATACACACGATCCGGGTATAACAATTCTTGAAATGCTGTGTTATGCAATAACCGATTTATCGCAGCGAATTGATATGCCCATTGAAAACCTGTTGGCATCGGAAAAAGATAATCTGGCAAATATGCATTCCAGGTTTCTTTCTGCAATTCATATTTTACCAACAAAGCCGGTTTCTGCACTCGATTACCGAAATTTGTTTGCTCATATTAAGGGAGTGAAAAATTCCTGGATTCAGGAGCACAACCACCCCGTTTATTTGAAATGCGATACTGATCCCTCTCAATGGTCATATAATCCTTTTGCTGCAGCCAGCGATAATAAAACAGAATTTAATTTGAAAGGGCTGAACCGAATATATATAGACCTGGAGGAAAAAGCTGACCCGGCAATTGTTTTCGAAAACGTTAAAAAGGCTTACCATAAAAACAGGAATTTATGCGAAGATTTGGCTGGTATTGAACCTATACCTGAGCAAAGCATTTGTATTTGTGCATATATTGATATTGAACCTGAAGCAGATGAGGAATTGATTTATGCAAAAATTATTAAAGCCGTTGAAGATTACTTCTCGCCTCCTTTAACGTTTTATTCGTTGCAGGAAATGTATAAAAGAGGATATTCAACCGATGAGATTTTTGAAGGGCCGGTACCTTGGAATACAGGGTGTATAAATTCTGAATTTCTAAAAGGAGGTTTTC
The DNA here is from genome assembly GCA_013203525.1 of Mariniphaga sp. Classification (GTDB taxonomy): domain Bacteria; phylum Bacteroidota; class Bacteroidia; order Bacteroidales; family Prolixibacteraceae; genus JABMQB01. Next base: position 16,137 of record JABMQB010000726.1, on the reverse strand, counting down.
TCGACCATAAAGAATTGGAAAATGCTGAATTAAGAACTGAAGTCAGGCTTTCCGACCTGGTTCGGATAATTATGGCCATTAAAGGTGTAAAAGTTATTAAAGATATTTCAATTAGTGGTTGCCAGGGATTAGATAATGAAAATAAGAATTGGATTATTTGTATAGCTGGAAATCATAAACCTAAATTATGCCAAAACAATTCGGTATTTAATTTTAGTAAAGATTTATTGCCTGTAGGCATCAATAAAAACAGGGCTGATAAAATTCTTGCTGATATCAGGGAAAAGGAAAAAATATTGAATGAGTCAAAAATAATTGAAGATGTTGAATTCCCGAATGGTGAATATATGGCCGTGCATCAGTATGATGCCATGCAGGAGGATTTTCCAAAAACTTATGGTATATCTTCATTTGGTGTGGCAGCAAGCAGCACTAATAAACGAAAAGCGGAGGCTAAACAGTTAAAAGCTTACCTTCTGTTTTTCGATCAGGTACTTGCAAATTATTTTGCTCAGCTTTCTAAAGTTAAAGACTTGTTATCGGTTGATGAGAACCTTAAAAAATTATATGTTGAAAATGGCATTCGGTCGATATTGCCTGATAGCGATGAATATAAAGATGCTACACAAATATATTTTTCGCAGCCGGTAAAGGGTGTTAATGGATTGGGGGAATTGTTGAATGAAGATGAGTATCCTAAAAATGTACGCAATGCTATGCATGATGCCACGACTCAAAGCAATACTGATTTTGCACAGGAAACATTCTACCTCAAACGCAATGAATTACTTGATCACTTGATTGCCCGTTTTGCCGAACGATTCGGCGAATATGTGTTTATAATGAAAATGATTGATGAAGAGAACTATCAGGATATAGTATTAAAAGCAAAAGTTGAATTTCTGAATGAATATAAGAAAATAAGTTGTTCGCGGGGAACCGGTTTTGATTTGTGTTATCCCGAAGTATGGGATACTCAAAATGTATCGGGCGCTATCAAAAGGATTGCCCGATTAACAGGGATTGAAGATTATTCACGTAGAAATCTATTGATTGATGCAATTGAAATTTACGATGAGAAAGATAAAGTTGAAGATGGTGTTATCGAATACAGGTGGCGGATAAAAAATAAGGATCAGATACTTTTATCGTCAAGCAAACATTATTTAACCCGTAATGCAGCCTATAATGAGATTTTTCAAACGCTTAAATACGCACTTAATAAATCAAATTATAAGATTAAAAAAACAAAATCCGGAAATAAAACATATTTCAACCTTATAAATCCAACGGTTAAAGATAAAAGCAGTGAAGCATGGATTATTGCACGGCGTATTGCTTATATGGATAAAAAATCAAAATCGGAGGATGCACGCGATGAAATAATTGCCTTTCTGAAAAAAATGATTGCTGAAGAGGAAGGGTTGTATATGATCGAACATATTTTATTACGTCCTGACAATTACAATAAAAACCATCCTTCAGGAAACCTTCCTCCCGATGCAGAAAGTAACATTTTTATGGCATCCTGTATTGAGTCCGATTGTACATCGTGCGATCCGGTTGACCCATATTCATTCAGGGTAACGGTTGTATTGCCGGGATGGACTACGCGGTTCCGAAATGTTGAATTCAGAAGGTACTTCGAAAAGATCGTACGGAATGAACTTCCCGCACATATTCTTTCACGTATTTGCTGGATTGGTGATATTAGGGGAATGGTCCCCGACGATGATAACAATATGTTGCAATTACAATTAAGGTATAAGTTATATCTTGAAAACCTTTATATATTAAAAACTAAATATCTTCTTTCAACATCTGAAATTGAAACACTCAGGGAATCTTTGAAAAACCTTGTTGAGCAACTAAATAAGTTGTATACGATTTATATGTCTGGAAGGCTCTATGATTGTAATGCCGATGAAAAAGAGCTTGATGACAATAAAATAATTTTAGGCAGGACTAACATTGGTAACCTTTAAAAAACTAACCATGGCTACTTTAAAGCTCGAAGAAATTACATCACAATACAGTATGTTTGTAACCGATCAGGTATTAACAGCCGATCAGCTTAACGAAATTGTTAATTATTTTGAAGATCAGAACCGCTTAACCAGAATATGTTTGTCGGGGGTGGGGATAGTTTGTGGGCTTGTCGTTTCAACAAACTTAACAAATAATACAATTTCCATATCAAAAGGGGGCGGAATCACTACCGATGGCGACCTTCTTAAATTTGAAGGGAAAACATATACTCATTTTAAAGAGTTTACCGATCAGGACGCTTCTTACGATAGGTTTTCTCAGATAAATATGGTTGAATTATCGACTGCAGGTGATACTGCAAATCAGGGAACAATAGGAAGTCTTACCGGATGGAGTAGCATGGTAGCCGTTTTATATTTTGAGAATTATTCAAAAGATCCTACAGCCTGCTCATCAACCGATTGTAATAACCTTGGCGAAAAACAAATTGCAAATATCAGGGTTTTGTTAATCTCGGCTCAACATGCTCAATTAATCAGCCAATATTCGGTGGATCCGGTTTTTGCAAAACATAATACCACAAAATATTTTGTCGACCTGCCTGATATTGATATACAGAGAGTAATCCTGCGAAATCGTTATAAAACAAACAATTCAGGAGAGATTGTTATTTCCGAAGAATCAAATACGGTTAGTTATATTAATTTGATGAAAAGTTATTTTAATACTTTCATTGAAACCGGGCTGGTTGATAAATTAAGAATTGCTTTTTTAAGCATACTTAATAATTTCAAATTGTTACTCGATACCGACTCAATAGGTATAAATACCGGATTATTATATCAATATTTTGAAAACAGGTTTGAAGTAATCGATAACCATATCCCCTTTGATTTCCAATACAGGTACGATCTTTTAAAAGATTTAATTGATACATATACCGAAATAAAAGGATTACTTTTCGATTTAACTTATGTTTGTTGCCCTGAAACAACATCTTTCCCAAAACACCTGATTCTTGGCGAAGTTGTTAAAACAACTCATTATTACAATTACAGGCACAAATTTTATCCCTCACAAATTGTATCTAACGGCTACGATGTTTGGAAACAGATTAGGAGCCTGATCAAACGATTTTATTTGCTTCTTGAGGAGTATACAATTCCAAATCCCAAATCTGCAGAAATAAAAATTACTCCTTCAGTAATCCCCGATAAAGTACTTGGATTGAGGTCAGTACCATATTATTATACGGTAAGTAATAAATTGATTATACATTGGGATTACTTAAAAACAAAGATTTTCGATAGCAGAAAAAACTTGTCGTACCACACAACCAATCTTTTGCAAACCGATTTTGTTTTGAATCCCTTAAAATACAACATCGATAAAAAGGATTTTTATAGGATTGAAGGCCATTTAGGGAAAAATTACAAATATGCTTTGGAAGAAATAATTAAATTAAAAACTGAGTACTCTCTTCCATTCGATGTAAAAGTATTATCAATTGGATTGCCTGATATTGACCTGGATATTAACGATTATAAATGCGAATTTAAAGATCTGGCTTTTTTACTCGAAGCATGGAGAACAGAACAAGAAAGTGTTTTGTCAAAAGCAGCTTCATTTTTTTCAGGATTTAGTGTTAAAGAAGCAGGTAACAATGTAACAGAAAAAATTGTCAGTATTATACCTTCTTCAACCAGGTCACGAACAGTAACAAGTTCTAATATTAAAGTTGAGGATAGTAATACTTTGTCAAAAGCAATGGCATCTTCAGATAATCGGTTTGGAAGTATACCTCTATTTGCAAATATCAGACAAAAAATTGTTACCGAGAATTTAACGATCGAAGAAGGATCACTTGGAAATATTATAAAAACAGCATTTGAAGAGTATAAAGAGGGATCGGTACATGATATAATAGCACGAGCTAAAGAATTAGTGAATCCTAATATTGCCGATGATGTTTGGGATAACGAGGATAAAAAAGATCTTTTTATCGAAAAGTCGATTGAAGTACTGGCATATGCCCATGTTTTTAACCGGACAAGCCCGGATTCGTTATTCGATTTGCAGGAAGATAATATAAGTATTTATAAATCGAATATTAAGAAGTTCTGCGATTTGGTTAAAAAATTAAAATCATCATACCAGAAAATTGATTTAGGTACCAATTTAAAGGCTCAATCAACATTATTAATCAATCAACTATCAAATATTTGTAGTTCAGCATCAAAAATAGAAGTGCTTCAGGATGAAATTGTAAAAAGGAAAAAAACCATTTTACTGCAAATGCAGCTTTCAAAATTTGTGGAATCAAATACCGGATTGGAGCATAAAGCCGGATGCGGTCCGGGCGAAACTTTTTTTATGGTTTATTTAAATAATGATTTAACATTTGGATCTGCAAAAAAAGAAGGAATCTTTGAAATTGTCGATGATTTGACAGGAACAAGTAAAAAGGTTAGTAAAGAATCAGTACTAAGTATTGATATTACTAAAAAGACAGATTTAAAGCTGAAAAAGGAATTTGGTGAAATGGCAAAACTTTATTTACGGGATTCCGAAATTCTTGCACAAACAGTTATTGCCGATTTTACTTTACCGTTTATATGTTGTTCAAAATGTTTGTGTGTTAATTATATTTTCCCTGAATTACCTGAGTTTTTAAAATTAGAAAAAAATATGGTTTGCCTTGGGAAAGAATTAGTTACTGTTAATTTTGAAGTGTCTCCGGCAAATGGAAAAGTAGAACCCGTTGAGCCGGTTAAAGGATTAAAAATTGATGGTCAGAAAATATTGATCTCACCCGATGATTTTCCAGATGAACAGATTGACAAACCGATTTATTTTTTATTAAACGGACAAGCAACAACCGAAGAGCTAAAAGTTGGCAAAATCCCTGTTTTTGATTTTGCGGTGCCAATTAAACCAACAACACAAGTTGAATTTACATTTAAACCCAAAGGGAAATATCTTGAAGCAGCTTCATTTTATTGGGAATTTGGCGACGGGAATATTTCTGAAATAAAAGAACCAACTCATAAATACAATATTTCGGAATTGGAGGAAAAAACGGTAACTGTTTCACTTCGTGTTATTTCGAAAAATGGAATATGTAAAAATAAAGTTGAACATAGAATTATTTTTATAGAGAAAATTACAATCAGCCTTCCGGATGAACCTGTTTGTGATAATTTTGAAGACCCGCTGGTTTTCGAAATTATACCTGAAGATGCAATGCTGGTAATAACCGGGCCGGGAGTTAAAGCGGGTGATAACGGCGGGTATATTTTTATTGCAGCAGTAGCGGGTGCTGGCACACATAGTTTTTTGGTTAACGGTAATCCTTCGGATTATACCTTCACAGTACATCCATCGCCAACAGCCAAGTTTAGCTGGGAGCAGAAAGAAAATCAGCTGATTTTCACAGGAGACTCAGCCAATGTTTTAAAGAGTATTTGGAAGATTAATGATAAAATCTATAAAAGGGAAGGTAATAAACCGGTTGTGTTTGAATTAAAACCTGATGGTTCGCATATTTGGAAAGTTGTTCTAACAGCTCAAAATGAACATTGTACAGATTCAACCCAAAAGGAAACTATAAAAACCACATATTTCGAAGAAGAAATAACTATCGGGCTTCCCAATGGGCCTTATTGCGAAAAAATGGATACTCCGGTTGCTTTTACCATAGACCCACCTGATGCAGTAATAAAAATAACCGGCAAAGGTGTCGATAATATCAACGGTAAATATGTTTTTATAGCATCAGAAGCCGGTGTTGGCACACATACGTTTGATGTAAACGGCAAGTCTTCGGGTTGCTCGGTAACCGTCCATAAATCACCAACTGCAATATTTGAAGCCTATCAGGAAGGGAATGAATTAATTCTGATTAACCAATCGGAAAATGCGACAAAATATATTTGGGAAATTAATGGTACAGTTGTAAAAAAAGTCAAATATCCGGAACATTCCATTGAAATAAAGCCAGACAGCCCGGCGGAAGCAAGATTGCGATTAACTGCCGAAAATGATTTTTGTAAAGATATTTCAAAAATTGTCCCTGTAAAAATTAAATATAAACCTGAAAAAACATGTATTGATAAAACATTGGAATTAATTGTTGACGATGGCCAGGCATTAAGGAAAACCAAAAATGGGTTACAGAATAATGATTCTCTTTTAACCGAGATTTATAACCCAACTGTAAATTATTTTAATTCGGTTATTAATAACAGCAACGAAATTTTAAACGGTAAACTTAATAGCGGTTTAACTAATTTCAATAAACTAATTAGTACTACGGCAATGTATATTACCGAATGGCAGGGGCAATTCGATAATCCTGTATATCAGTCGTTAGTGCAGGTTTTTAAGCTTCAGGTTAAATTGGTTTTTAACATACTTAGGTGTCAACCTGCCAGCCAGATCAAAAAAGATAACGCAATTATAACTCCTATTGTAGAAAACTTGGTCAACTTAATTGTTAAGCTGAAGAAAATTAAGGTTCAGTTAAACGAAGATGGTGCTATTAAAGAATTTTTCTCTCAATTGGCGGAAGCAACATCTGATTCTGCAATATTAAACGGACATATCAAGAAAATGTTGAAATTATTTGAATGACAGTTTCTCAGAAACATATTATCCATCTGATAAACCTTGAGGTAAATATGCATTCGGAAAATGAGGCGTTCCGATTAAAAAATAATATTAATGGATTTATTCAGAATGAATTGCTACCTCGAATTGAGGCAATTTTTGATCAATATATTACAAAAAACCAAATAGCCCGCTTTGATAACCTTGATCTTGAAATAGACCTTAAAAACAATATTGATTATGCTACTTTAAACAATGAAGTTTGTAGGCAAATTCAGGAATTTTTTGATAAAAACATTGCCAAATTTAATGGAATAACTAAAAGTGGAGAACACTCTCCAAAGCCTAAGATTTTAATTAAAGGAACAACAGTTCAGAATTCCATTGAAGAAAGTTTTTTATATTTTTTAAAGAATGGTACACTTCCATGGTATGCAACTCACAATCACTTTGCCGATCTGATTAAACCCGGATTTATTTCAAAATGTTTGTCAAATAAATTGTTTTCCACTAAATTAATTGATGTGTTATCTGGTGATGATGATTGTTTGGAAAGGATTATCTTGCAATTCGATAATAATTTTTTATTTGAAATTCTGATTTCAATTAATAAGAAAACAATAGCGCTTCAGAAGCAGGTTTTACAGTTATTAAATAAGGGGAATAGCCAATTCCGTAACCTGATTCTTAAAATTCTTTTTATTGTGTCTGTTGAGGCAATAAATTCAACTCGGGTAGTTAAAGTAAAACATTCAATACAAAACTTTAAATTGAATTCAAATGTTGAATTTTGGCTTGTGAAGAAAAATATTATTACCCTAATAAATATCGTAGCAGTTGCTGGATTACTGGACGATGAATCAAAAATGATTTTGATTAGTAAAATTAACGTCACAACAGAATTAAAGCGTGAAGAAAATATACTTAATTCTGAAAGTCAATCAGAAAATCAGTTTGAACCAGAAATAAAAACTGCCCCTATAGAAAATAAATCTGATTCTGGAATGAATGTTAAGGAAAAATATAAAAGCGAATTTAAACAAAAGGATTCTTCAGAAAAACTTATCACAGATCAGAAAAAACAAAATGAAAAGATTATCAGAAAAAAATCAATCTCTGAATCCTTTGAATTAAGTATTTCAAATCAAAGGGAAAACTTAGAAAATGAAAAAAAACTGAAAATTGCTAAAGATTTGTTAGATGATAGAAAACAAAGTAAAATATCTAAAACAGAATCAGTTCCAGACTCTTTGAGAGAGAATAATTCAGAAAACTCAAGTACAACTCAAAATGAAAATACAGACCAGGCTAATTCAATTTCCGAATTACATATGCAAGAACTTAAAAAACATATTCCTGAATCAGTAATAAGTCAAAGTGAACATTATTCTGAAATAGTTCCTGAAATAAATCATAGTGAAGATGAAATAGAAACCCCGACGATTAGTCAAAACAAAGAGATAGAGTGGGTTGATAATGATTTAAATATTAAGAAGGTTATTGCAAGAAATGTGGATTTCCCAATCTTTCCTGAGAAAGAAATTTTTATTGAAAATGCCGGCCTAATTTTATTCCATCCATTTCTGAAACATTTTTTTAAACAGATTGATGTTCTTAATCAAGAGGATTGCCCAGCTTTTCATAAGCGATCAATTGCTGTCAAATCGCTCCATTATTTAGCAACTTTTAACGAAAATATACCGGAATACAAGCTGGTTTTTGAAAAGTTTTTATGTGGAATCCCTCACAATTTTCCAATTGAAAAAGAAGGAATTCTAACTGGAAAAATAAAAAATGAAGCCAACGAATTATTAATGAGTACAGTAAATCATTGGACTGCATTAAAAAACACATCGCCTGAAGGATTGCAACAATTGTTTATTCAGCGCGAAGGGAAATTAATTCAGAATGATGAGAATTTTAAATTAATTATTGAACGCAAAGCGCAGGATGTTTTACTTGAAATGTTACCATGGAATTTGTCGATGATAAAATTACCATGGATTACTGGATTTATATCAGTTGAGTGGTAATGGCAATAGTAAAAAAACATAAAAAAACTGGAAACCAGATAGATTTGAATAATATAAAGTTTATTAATGAAAAGATTGAATCGAGGTTATTACAATCGGTTATTTTTGAAAATTCAGAATTTAATGAAATTATTTTTAAGGATTGCGACCTTACCGGAAGTGTATTTTTTGGTTGTAAATTTATAAATTGTTCATTTTCTGAATCTGTTCTGAACAAATGTGAATTTCACGATTGTGCTTTTACCAAGGCTGATTTCAAGAACTCACAATTAGTTAAAACCGAAATGAATAATTGCAAACTACCATTTTTGACATTTTCTAAATGTAATCTGGACTGGAGTTTTCTTAATAATTATGATTTAAGAGAAGTACATTTCGATGATATTAGTTTGGAGGGTGCAATAATTGTTGATTGTAAATTATTTAATACAAAAAGCAACATAATAAACTTTGGAGAAAAGCATCTGGCAAAAATTGTAAATATTGATTTTTCTTCAGAACTAAATAAAAGCAGGGTGATTCATAAAAATGAATTTCTTGAACTAATTAAATGGAAAAAAGAGAATAATGGGATTTAGGAAATGGCAGCTTTGAAATGTTTCATTATTTTATATTGAAACAGAAGTTTGTCAATTATGAAATTAGAATGAAAACTTAATTTAAGTTAATTAGAAATGTTAGAAGCAAAAACACATAGTAAAAACGGTAATTCGTTTAACTCTAAACAAAAAAGATTCCCATTTTTTGGAACTCAACCAAAACTTAACATCGGTAAACCAAACGATAAATATGAGGTTGAAGCCGACCGCGTTGCCGACCAGGTTGTTTTTGGTGGCCAAAGCCGGACCAATAATTTTTTTACGCCCAGAATCACTTCACAAATACAAAATCAACCGGAAGAGGATGTCCAAATGTTGGGTTTACAGGAGGAATTTGTACAGGAAAAACCGGTTAAACAACCTATTAAGTCACTAATCCAAAGGCAAGATGTAGAAGAGGAAGAGCCCGTTCAAATGCAGGAAGAGGAAGAAATTCAAACCAAATCAAATTCTCAATCTACAATCTCCTCTGAAACTGAATCAAAATTACAGGACTCAACGGGAGGAGGTTCACCTTTAGATATAGGTTTAAAATCTCAAATGGAAGATGGTTTTGGTGCTAATTTTAGCGATGTTCGAACCCATAGAGATTCAAAAGCAACCCGGTTAAATAATGAATTGGGTGCGCAGGCATTTACACGTGGTAGCGATATATATTTTAATAAAAACAAATATAAACCGGGAACAGGTAAAGGCCAACATTTAATAGCACATGAGCTTACTCATGTAATACAACAAAGATCGGGTTCGGGTAGCAATATAATAAACAGGTTTGGATACGATAAACATCAGTCTGTTGGGGATATTGCCAGTGGTGGAAATATAATTACATTATTTCCAGGCAAAGATAATGTGAAAGCCTATACCATATCTTATGGTGAAATGGTTGCCCTGGCTGGCGATTTTTTTGGAACTCTTGATGAAATGAAAAGTCATGCTTCTACAGAATCAGGGCAACGAAAACTTGATTATGCAAGATCAAAAGGTGGAAGTATTAAAGAACCAAAAGGACTAACCACCCAGGAAAAGAAAGAAGTAGATGCGCTTTACTACGAACTTAATTCAAAGAATTATGCCCATTTTTCTACTTCCACATCGCATAATAATAATGTTCAGGAATATTTAAAATATCACGACAGGGCTGTTTCCAAAGCATTTGAAGCAGGACAGACAAATACATCCATGAATGAAGCCTTTTTGCTTGAATCCTTTGGTGGGCATTTTCTTACCGATGCATTTACGGGGGGGCACATTACCTCACCGCGTCAGGCAGCAAAAGAGCACTGGATTAATATTTATCCGTTGTTTATTGAAAATTTTATCAATCATCTTACTGAGTTTCTTGCAACACATATTAATGAAAATACGATTATTAAAGGTACGTTATTAACTGTTGCAGGTTTAAAAGAAAGGGTTCTCCAAACAATTAACAATCAGCTTCCTCCTGGTATTGGAAGTTATTCGCTTGGAGGATTATTATCAGTGGCTGTGCACGACTGGTATAACGCTAAAGGCTTAGATGTAGTTTCAAAAGTAGATGAGTCCGGGAACCAGGTCAAAGGAGGACATAAATGGAAAGCATTTGGTGAAATAGTTACACTTAATGAAAGGGATGCACAACCGCAAAAATTAATGGTTGTTGCAGCTTTAAAATCTGGCTTAAAAGATTTAGAAGAAGCAAAAAAAGCAACAAATTACTCCGATGTACAAAAACTTAAACCTTACAAAGTACTTGATTATATTCCGCAACCCGATTCCACCACGAAAAGTAATATTGATTTTAAATGGAAATTCAAAGACATCAATGAACTTGTGGCTGATCAGGATATGATTAAAGCAATAAAATTTATGCTAAGCGACTCGGGATCAGTAGGTTCAATGTTAATATCGGTAATCGGGGAAATTGAAGATGAAGATGCGAAAAAAGCCTTTAATGTGTATATTTCTCAATTAAGAACCAATACCCAAACCATGTTAAAACAGATTGCAGATTATGTGCCTGGAGGTAAAAAGCATCATTTTTCAACCGATGACATGAGCCGAAAATATACCAGTGATTTGGCAAAAACTGGTAGTGTTAAAAAACTTACTTCTACACAAATGATTGGTATGATCAAAAAAATGATGGATGGCCCGACAGGTGATGACGATGAAGCCGCTATTTTAACTATTTTAAAAGGAGCAACTCAAAAAGGTGAGGTTATTACGGTCATTAAAGGTGTTGGAGGATTTTTTAAATTGGCAGATGAATTTCATGGATCGGAATGGTACCAGTTATTAAAATTATTGAAATCAGGGTATTTTAAAAGAATAGGCTTATCTGATAAATACAGTTTATTGTATTATATATATGATAATAATTCAAGTGGCGAGTGGAGGGAAGAAGCTTTTATTGCTGTGCTGGAAGCAGCAAATGATAAAAACAGGGCTGAGTTTGAATGGATTGTAAAAAGATTCAACAGCAATGATAAAGACATCATTGATGATTTCCTTGATGGAGCTGAACAAAAACGTTTTGATGCAATAAAATAGTATGCCTGCAAAATGAAATTTTAAGCTCACCTAATAATGCTGGGTAATTTATGAATAGAAACTTTATTATTTGAAAGGAATATGATTAATTTAAAATTGTTGATTTTTTTAAAAAAAGTTATTTTGTACAGGATGGAATTGGAATTCAATGGAAAAAAAACGGAATATCCTTATTATGATAAGGAAGATTCAGATGATTTTCCCTTGACAGGATTTATAAAACAACACAAATTAACCGAGCCTGAAATAATCATATTATTAATTGCATTTGTTCCAAATATCTCATCCATATTTTTTACCAGTATTATTCACGATTATTTGCCTAATGGTGGTGATTTCCCTGAGTTCGGGGGTGTGAAAGCTAAAAACCACCGAGGAATGATTCCTACCGGCGAAACAGCGTTGTATATTCTTGCTGGAAACGATGTGGAGAAAAGGCTTAAGATTGCAAAGCTTTTTTCAGAAGATCATTTATTTGCAAAAAAAGGTGTATTGTATTTGGATAGTGTACCAACTGGTGAACCTAAAATGAGTGGGCGCTTGGTTTTAGATGAAGAATATGTCGATTTATTTACAACCGGTAAAATATCGGCCCCGAAAATGAACAGTGAATTCCCTGCACAATTGCTAAATACGGGATTGGAATGGAAGGACCTGGTATTATGTAGTAAAACAATGGAAGAGGTCGGAGAATTGGAAACCTGGCTTAAGTATAATGATACATTGCTTAATGAGTGGCAAATGAAAGATAAAATTAAGCCTGGTTATAAAATTCTTTTTTACGGGCCGCCCGGAACCGGAAAAACATTTACTGCAACTTTACTTGGAAAACGAACAGGTAGAGATGTTTACCGTATTGATCTTTCATTGGTAGTTTCGAAATATATTGGCGAAACTGAAAAGAACTTATCGAAACTTTTTGATAAAGCGCAAAATAAAGACTGGATACTTTTTTTTGATGAGGCTGATGCTATTTTCGGAAAAAGAACTAATGTAAGGGATGCGCATGATAAATATGCAAATCAGGAAGTTTCATATTTGCTTCAAAGAATAGAATCACATCCTGGTTTGGTAATACTAGCATCTAATTTTAAAAGTAATATTGATTATGCTTTTACACGAAGGTTCAATTCCATTGTTGAATTTAAAAATCCCAATGAAAAGGAAAGGGAACTGCTTTGGAAAAAATACCGTCCATCGGAAAAAAGTGTTAAGCATGGAGTAATTGAGGGTTTAGCCAGAAAATTTGAAATCACAGGAGCAAATATTGTTAATGTAATTCATTTTGCGTGTTTAAAAACAATTGAGAGAAAAGCAAATGAAGTAAAAACTAAAGAAGACGAAATTGTTGAAGATAATTCCATTGAAATTTATACTAAAGATTTGTTGGAGGGCATAAAAAAGGAATATGAAAAAGAAGGGAAACTAATATCGAATTTAAAGAATTCTGATTTATAATTTCAAATTTTATTTAGTATATATTTTATCAATAAGCAGTAATTACTGTTATTCAACTTCACCAATCCCTTCATTCCCCGAATCTAAAACATATTTCCAGTTGCCAGCTGAATCTTTTTTCCAAACTGAAACATAGGTGCCTTTCTGGGTTGTAGTATCAACTTTTATTGTAAAAATCCCATAAGTATAACCTAATTCGCCTGATGCAGCAATATCTCCCCCAACAGGTTCCCATGTAAAATGAATTCCTTCGGTTTGTGCATTCGTAAAAAGTCCGGAAACAGCTTCTTTGCCAACAATTGGCATACTGTTTTCTCTTAGCATTACTGCGTCAGGGTGGGCGAATTCAATAAAGGCTTTTGCAAAGCCAATTTCAACCGACAGGTTTGAGAATTCCTTGTCGGTATTGTAAATATCTTTAATTGTATCGGCTGATTTATCAGTGCAAAATGATAAAACAATGACAATAATTACTACAATAACTAACTTTGAATTTGTTAATTTCATTTCTATTTTTTTAATGTTCAAGAAATTCCTGATATATAGAATAGTTTTCATCATCGAAAATGCAAAAAATAATTCTATTAATTGTACTTTCAATGGTTAGGAAGTTTTGAACTTCATTGACAGCTATTTTAGCAGCTTCATTTTTTGGATATCCATAAACACCGGTACTGATATTTGGAAATGCAATTGAGTTAAGTTCATGCCCGGCAGCAATTTCCAGGCTTCGACGATAAGATGATGCAAGCTTTTCGGATTCACTTGATTTGCCTCCATGCCAAATTGGACCGACAGTATGAATCACATACTGAGCTGGAAGGTTATAACCGTTTGTGATTTTTGCATCTCCTGTTTGGCAGCCATTAAGAGTTCGGCATTCTTCTAATAATTCTGAACCCGCAGCCCGGTGAATTGCTCCATCAACTCCACCACCACCCAATAATGAAGTATTTGCGGCATTAACAATGGCATCAACTTTTAACTTAGTTATGTCACCTTTAATAATTTCAATCAGTTTCATTTATTTAATTGTTTTAACAGAATAAAATTAACAATTTTAAAAGCTACCATGTTAATATTAATTAATTTTATATGGATTTTAAACTAACTGGCATGAAAAGTAAACTTCTTGTACTCATTATTTTTATACTGCTTTTTTTAAACGGCATAACACAACCAATTGCCCTTCATCCTTATAATCCACATTATTTTGTATATGATGGAAAACCAACACTATTAATTACCTCGGCAGAACATTACGGGGCAGTTTTAAACCTTGATTTTGGTTATAAAAAATATTTGAAAACTATGTCGGATGAAGGAATGAATTATACCCGGATTTTTACTGGTTCCTATGTCGAAATTCCCGGAAGTTTTAATATTGAAAACAACACTCTTTCACCAGTAACCGGCAGATTTATAACACCATGGAAACGTACAAGTGAGCCCGGGCTTTTTAAAGGCGAAAATAAGTTTGACCTTTCGCAATGGGATGAGGAATATTTTATGAGGCTTAACGATTTTATTTCTGAGGCTGATAAATATGACATTGTTGTAGAAGTAACTTTATTTTGTTCTACCTATCAGGATGCATCATGGGAACGAAATCCATTTAATCATCAAAATAACATAAATGGCTTACCGGTGCTTGATCGTAAAAAATCTAACACTATTTATAATGGCGAGTTAATTGATTATCAGAAAAAAATGGTTCAGAAAATAGTTTTTGAATTGAATGATTTTGATAACGTATTTTATGAGATTCAGAATGAGCCATGGTCGGATGATCCTCAAAAAGCAACCCGGATCTTGTGGACCCATGATCCTGCTACAGCACGGTGGACTGGTTATTCTGAAACAGCTTCAAAAGCATCATTGGCATGGCAGAAAATAATAGCTCAAACCATAGTCGATACAGAAAAGAAAATGTCGAAAAAACATTTGATAGCACAAAATTACTGTAATTTTAAGCACTCGTTAGAAGAAATTGATCCCAATATTTCAATTCTGAATTTTCATTATGCCTGGCCCGATGCTGCATGGTTAAATTATGCATGGAACCGACCCATTGGTTTTGATGAATCGGGATTTTCTGAAAATTCCGACACCACCTATTTAAGGCAGGCCTGGAGTTTTATGTTGGCTGGTGGAGCATTATTTAATAACCTCGATTATTCATTTGCCGTTGGATATGAAGACGGAACAGCAAAAAGCGATGCTCCGGGAAAGGGAAGCAAAGAACTGCGGGCTATGTTGAAGAGGATGCATAATTTTATTAAAGCATTTGATTTTATTAAAATGGCCCCCGATAGGGATGTGGTTTTTCATTCACCCGGTCTAATTTCTCAAGCTCTTTCTGAAAAAGGGAAACAGTATGCAATTTATTTTTCAGGAAAACCATCGGGTTTTATAAAACTGGACCTACCAAAAGGAAGATACAATTATGAACTTATTTCTCCCTACGATGGAAAACCTTTAAAAAAGGGATTCACAACACATGATGGTGGAATTTATAAAATGGAAGTTCCAGGATTTGATCAAATGGCAGTTTTAAGAATTCTAAATCAAAAATAAAAAATCCAGAATAATTAAATTTTTCTGACCTTAACTGTAAAAACTTCTGTCGGATTATTGATTAATATCTGATCGATATTATCCTGTGTGAATCCATTTTCTTTTAGTTCCGGAATCAAGAGATTTTCAATAAGCATAAATCCTTTAAAATCGCCACCTTCTGGTTTTGCAGGGTCAAACCATCCTGAATCGTGTGAAAGTAAAACTTTGTTTAGCAAGCCTTTTTCTTTCATGCTTTTTAATAATGAAACAAATCTTTCTAACCTACCTTCATGAAAATTATCAAAAGCAATCCAGGCTCCCAATTGAGCCGCTTCAATATGTTTTGTATGATCCTGTTC
>JABMQB010000725.1 GCA_013203525.1 Mariniphaga sp. | reverse complement strand
GCTTATCTGTTATAGGAAGCCTGATGGCAACCGGAAGATTAAAAAAAGGATTGCTGCTTGCAGGTGATATTTCTACCTTAAATACTTCTTATAAAGACAAAAGTGCTTTTCCTTTATTTGGGGATGCAGGAACAGCAACTGCAATAGAACTTGAAAATGATTTTCCTGAGATGATGTTTAATCTTCAGACTGATGGAAAAGGATATGAAGCAATAATTATACCTAATGGTGGAATCAGGAATTTTGTTAACAAGGACAGTTCATTCAATTATGAGGAAATTGGCGAAGGTATCTGCCGGAATAAATTAAATATTGCACTGGATGGGATTGAAGTGTTCAATTTTTCGTTGAGGGAAGTAACACCAAACATTAAAAAAGTCCTTAAGCAATTTTCTTTTTCATCAGAGGATATTGATTATTTTGTTTTTCATCAGGCGAATAAACTTATGAATGAAACAATACGGAAGCAACTAAAACTTCCTGAAGAAAAAGTTCCTTATTCTTTAAAAAATTACGGGAACACAAGTTCTGCTTCAATTCCTTTAACCATTGTAACTGAGCTTAATGATGAAGTTAGTCATAGAAGGCTGAAATTGTTATTATCAGGATTTGGTGTCGGACTTTCATGGGGAAGTGTTATTCTGGAAACTGAAAGCATTATTTGTCCTGAGATACTGATTCAAAATAAAACCGACTAATATGAATTTCTGTGATTTAATAGGAAAAACAATTCTAATTACCGGAGCATCTTCCGGTATTGGAAAACAAGCTGCAATAAGCATTACGAAACAAGGTGGTAAAGTAATAATTTCCGGACGAGACAAGAAAAAATTAGACAATTCTTTTGCAGAACTAAAAGGTACGGATAATCAATTAATTGCTGCTGATCTTAAAAGTGAAGATCAAATTCAAAAGTTGGTTGATGTCATTCCTGAGCTGAATGGTATTGTTCATTGCGCCGGGATCATTGGTCCAACTCCGGCTAAATTTATCCAGCAGGAAAATATTGATAAGATGTTCAGGATCAATTTTGAAGTTCCTGTATTATTAACTGCCAAAATACTCATGTCTAAAAAATTACAGAACAATTCTTCTATAGTTTTTATATCAACGGTAGCAACCAAAAGTCCATATTTTGGTGGTTCATTATACAATAGTTCTAAATCAGCCATTGAAGCCTATTCCCTCACACTTGCTCTTGAACTGGCTAATAAAGGAATAAGATCGAATTGTATTTCACCGGGGCTCGTAAACACTCCCCTTATTTCCGAACCTGCAAAAGAAGGTCAAATGGAAATTGTTGAAGATTCGCTTCAGCGATATTTAAAGAAATATCCTATGGGCATTGGAGAACCTGAAGATGTAGCAAATACTATTGTTTTTCTCTTGTCTGATGAGTCAAAATGGATATCCGGGACAAATATAACTATGGGTGGGATTATTCAGTAGGTTGTGCATTGTGCAAAACCACCATAAGAATTATGATATTTTTATTAACTTTGTAATATGAATTTAATTGAAAAAAATATCAAAGAACTAAAGAAATTGTGTATTAAATTTAACGTAATACAATTATACATATTTGGTTCTGTACTAAATGAGAAATTTAGTGATGATAGTGATATTGATTTTATCGTAACATTTGGAAATGTTGAATTAAACAGATATGCAGATAATTATTTTGATTTTAAGTTTTCTTTAGAAGACTTATTTAATAGAAAGATTGATGTGTTGGAGGATAAAGCAATTAAAAATCCATTTTTTAGAAAAACCATTGATACATCAAAAAAACTAATATATGGATAATGAAGTGAAAACATGGTTGTTTGATATTAATTCTGCTATTGAGGAAATAGACAGTTTCTTTAAGAAAGGTAATAGAATATTTCAAAACTATACGAAAGACATTAAGACAAAACGAGCAGTAGAACGAAATCTTGAAATAATAGGAGAAGCTGTAAAAAGAATTTTAGATAGAGATAAAAATGTAACCTTAACAAATGCTCGAAAAATCATTGATACAAGAAACCGAATAATTCATGGCTATGATACAATTTCTGATGATGTGGTATGGGGAATAATAATAAATCATTTGCCAAAGTTAAAATCAGAAGTTGAGAAATTGTTGAATGAATAAGCACAAATGCTCAATAAAAGCTAAATACAAGTTGGCGTGAAGAGCAAATACGAAACGAAACACAATGGAATAAATGAAAAATTTTTCAGTTGTAGTACCGGTTTATAATAGTGAGGATACACTTGAAG
>JABMQB010000724.1 GCA_013203525.1 Mariniphaga sp. | reverse complement strand
TCTTTTTTATTCCTTACTTCCTTTTTGTTAAATGTTTCTTGCGATCTACTCATAAATTATTTTAATTATATTTTTAGATAGTTAGTTATTTAAATTTGTTTCCCTTTTGAGCCTTTAAAAAATCTCTCTTTAATTCAGTAAAAATATTACTTACAGTTGAAATATTCAATATTTTTCCAGCATTTGTTCCGGTAAAAGCAAATCCATTCTTTAAATTACCCCTGTAAGCAGCCAGTAAAGCATCGGCAATACAATACAAAGTTGTTTTTGGATTGCATGATTTTATACAATTGAAACGGCATACTTCAGGTCTTTTTAAACCGTTATTTGCATCTTTAAGAAATCGATTAAAAATAGACCTCCCCGGCATGCCAACCGGACTTTTTATAATTTGAATATCGGTTTCATGAGCCTCAACAAATGCATTTTTAAATTCATCAGAGGCATCACATTCTTCGGTGGCTACAAAACGAGTTCCTAATTGCACTGCAGCAGCCCCTTTTTCCATTATCTGAAACATATCATCGCCGGTATAAATACCACCGGCAGCAATAACAGGAATATCCTTATTGTATTTAGCCTTCATTTCGTTGGCTACTACCAAAACATCTGAAACCAGGTTTTCCAGTTTATTACTTTCTTTGTTAAGCTCATCAGACTTAAATCCAAGATGGCCACCGGCTTTTGGCCCCTCAACAACAAGTGCATCGGGTAGGTAATTAAAATTCTGCTTCCACTTTTTACAGATAATAGCGGCAGCACGTGCTGACGAAACAATGGGAACAAGTTTGGTTTTTATTCCTTTTCTCAGATATTTGGGTAAATCAAGCGGGAGTCCAGCCCCCGAGAAAATGATATCAATTTTTTCTTCTATGGAGGTTTTAACCAGATCTGAAAAATTTGTTAATACCGACATGATATTAACTCCCAGTACACCTTTTGACAATTCGCGGGCTTTTTGGATTTCCTCACGAATACCATCTATATTGTTTTTTCTGAAGTTGGAAGTAGAATGTTTCCCTATCATACCAATTCCAACGGTTGAGATAACTCCGATACCTCCCATGTTGGCAACTGCCGAAGCAAGGCCTGATAAAGAAATACCAATACCCATTCCTCCCTGAATGATTGGAACGGGTATTTTAAGATCTCCTATATTGAATGATTTCAATTTTCAGACTTAGTTTGCTGATTGTACATTAACTGCAACCAACCCTTTTTCGCCTTGTTTAACTTCGAATTCAACTTCCTGATCAGGCTGTAGCCCACCGTATGAACTTACGAGGCCAGTGCGGTGTACAAAAATGTCATCACCATTTTCCGATTCAATAAAACCAAAACCTTTAGTTTCGTTGTACCATTTTACTTTTCCTTTTGCCATAATAATTTTGTTCTTAATATTAATAATTGTTCTTCTTAGGCCTAGCTTCGTTAACCACCATTTCGCGGTCTTCGAGGGTAGCCCCGTTTAATTCTTTTATTGCAGTTTCAGCTTCAGTTTTAGCGTCCATTTCGACAAAACCAAAACCTTTACTTTTTCCACTAAATTTGTCGGTAATAATTTTAGCAGAGCTTACCGATCCATACTCTTGAAAAATCCCTTCGAGATCACTCTCGTCAACCTTGTAATCAAGATTTCCTACATAAATGTTCATTATTCTTTTAATTTTAATTATTTATGATTTGATAACGAAGCTGTATATATAAGTACTTTGCTATCAAAAAAGTTTAAAAATACAGTATTTAAAAAGGTGAGCAGTAAAGAACTAATTTTTTGGGGGGAATTAGTAAATAATTGCACAATCTTTATAATCTGAAATTTTGGCGAAGATAAGTATTTATTTTCAGTACATTACTATTTTGATGATTATTTAGAATTTCGGTATTAGTTATTTGAAATATAGTGTATTAAATATGGCTCATAATATAAAATCCTGTACTTACGATTTGTGAATGATTTGTTGTAAATTTTTATTTGATTTTAATTCCTGAAAAACCAGATGGTATTTGGTGAATTGGCAGATGACCTACCCCCGATTCTGCCCTGAAATGAAGCGAAGTGGGTATTAGTAAGGCTAACTATGCATTATGTTACAATTTGTATTTTTCCAATTTGTAATGTTTAAAGGCTATTGTCGCCATTACTTTTAGTATATTTTTTTGAAAATCATTTTAGTATCATATTCAATTAGGTAATTTTTATTATTAGAATCAACGGTAAATAATTTTGGTTTATTAATTATCTTATCATTTGCTTCAAAATGATAATGTTTAAACCGTAAAGAATCATTAACAACTACATATTCACCAATAAAACTATTTGCAATTTTCCCTCCATCAATAAATTCCTTGTACTTGAAAATTCCATTAATCAGGTCCATTTTAATATATCCTTTGTCTTTATTTGAATAAAATTTATCTGCATATGAATTTTTATAATTATT
>JABMQB010000723.1 GCA_013203525.1 Mariniphaga sp. | reverse complement strand
CCATCACATCATGGGAAAGCTATGCAACCAATTACTTCTGTATTTTTAATTGAAGATAGTATTCCTTCCAGTACTGATTTTGCAATTGAAGAAAAAATGTATCAGATGGTAATCAGAGATACAACTTTATTGATGCTTGAAAAAGAACAGAATCAGGTTGCTGAGTTTAAAATAATCTGGGCTTTAGGCGGAAAAAATGTGTATTATTTTCTGACTTCAATAGGGCAGGGGAAATTACAAACAATTCCACTTGCTTATGATTTGCGTATAAAGAAATGGTATAACAACCCCGAATCAGCGGTGAGGCATTTTCCGGAAGGTAATCCTGATGAGGCACTTCCGTGGAAAGACCGGATGTATACTTTTAATACATCGTGTTATAGTTGCCATGTGAGCCAGTTAAAAACCAATTATTCTCTTGCCAGCGATTCATATAATACAACGTGGAAAGAACCAGGGATAAATTGTGAAACCTGCCATGGCCCAAGTTCAGAACATGTTAGAATTTTCAGAAATTTAAAAGAAGGGGAAGAACCGGATAATATCGGTTTAATTGTTACAAAAACTTTTACCCCTGAACAACATAATGCATCTTGTGCTCCGTGTCATGCTAAAATGAGGCCCATAACGGCTTCTTTTATGCCAGGCGATAGATATTACGACAATTATGATTTAACAACGCTGGAGCATTCAGATTTTTACCCGGATGGGCGCGACCTGGGTGAAAACTATACCATGACAGGCTGGGCTATGAATGAATGTTCAATAAATAGTGATATGCATTGTGTAACATGCCATACTTCGAGTGGACGAACTCGTTTTACAGGCGATGAATCCAACTTTTTATGCTTACCCTGCCATAAAGATAATGTTGATAATGTATCACTTCATTCAAGGCATTATGAAGGAAGCGAAGGAGCGGTTTGTATTAATTGCCATATGCCAAAAACTGAATTCGGGCGCATGGTTCGCAGTGATCATTCTTTCCGCCCACCCATGCCTGAAGCAACCTTAAAGTTTGAATCACCTAACGCTTGCAATATTTGCCATAAGGATAAATCACCTGAATGGGCAAATCAAATTGTTAAAACCAGGAAGAAAAACCAATATCAGGAAGAAACCTTGTTTTGGGCTCAGTTAATAAAAGAAGCCAGAACTGGAAACTGGGAAAATCTGGATCAAATTCTGGATATTATTAAAAACGATTCGTATGGCGAAGTTGTAACCAACTCGTTTGTCAGGTTGCTGGCAGGATGTGATAATGAAAAAAAATGGGATGGATTATTACTTGCGTTGAATAATAGTTCACCTTTGGTTAGGTCGTCGGCAGCTTCAGGTTTGACAGGCAATTATACTGAAGAAGCCCGTATTGCACTCGTTAAAGCTTGTAGTGATGATTTAAGGGTAGTTAGGATTGCGGCAGCACTTACAATAGCTTCATTTCCTGATGATCTTTTTTCTATTGCTGAAATGGAAATAATAACCAAGGCAACCAATGAATATAAACAGTCGTTACTTGCCCGGCCCGATGATTGGAGCGCACATTACAATATGGGTATCTTTTATCAGAATAAAGGTGATTTGGATAATGCTGTAGGATCGTATGAAACTTCCAGCCGGTTATATCCTGAAGCAATTCTTCCGTTAATAAATAGCAGTGTTTTATACTCATATATTGGTAATCCGATTAAAGCAGAAGAAAGCCTGAAAAAAGCTCTTCAAATTGATCCTGATAATGAAGCTGCCAATTTAAATCTTGGTTTGTTGCTGGCAGAACAAGGGAAGACTGATGATGCAATAAAAGCTTTGTTAAAAGCACTGGAAGTAAATCCAAAACAAGCAGTAGCTGCCTATAATTTAAGTGTATTAAATTCAGGGGTTAACATAGAAGAAGCTATTAGATTTGCAATAATTGCATGTGAGGCAGCACCCGAAAATCCGAGGTATGGGTATACATTGGCATTTTTTCAAAATCAGGCTGGATTTACGGGTAATGCGATAAAAACTTTAAATGAAGTTCTTCAAAAACATCCCTCCGATTTGAATTCGGCATATTTACTTGGGGATATATATTTGCAAGATGGTAATACAAACAAAGCATTAAACCTGTATTATAATTTGCTAATATTGGAAAATCTGCAGGATTCGGATAAATTAAGAATTCAACAAATTATTTCTCAACTTGAAAGCTAATTGTAATTTGTTTTGAAGTTTCTGATTTATCAATAAACTCAATTCGAATTTTATTGTTCCTTTTATTAGATTTGAGTAAAATTACTATGTTACTTGTAATTTCACCGGCAAAAAGGCTTGATATTGAGCCTGAACAGATAACGGATAAGTATACCATTCCTGAGTTTCTTTCAGAATCAGAAATAATAATTAAAAAATTAAAATCATTTAAAGCAGTAAAAATAAGTAAACTGATGGGAGTATCTTCCAGCTTAGGGCAGGTTAACTACGAGCGGTTTCAAACATGGCATTTGCCATTTACTACTGAAAATGCCAAACAAGCAATATTCTCGTTTAATGGCGATGTTTATCAGGGATTAGTTGCAAAAACACTTAATGAAAATCAACTTGATTTTGCACAGCAGCATTTAAGGATTTTATCGGGTTTATATGGTGTATTACGCCCCTTAGATTTAATTCAGCCTTACCGTCTCGAAATGGGTACAAAACTTTCTGTTGGAAGAAAAAAGGATTTATATCAATTCTGGAAAAAAATGATAACGGATAAAATTTCTGATTCAGTAAAAGAAAGTGGTTCAGATTATTTAATAAATCTTGCATCAAATGAATATTTCAAAAGTATTGAAACCAGTAAACTAAAACCAACACTGATAATACCAATTTAACCATATAATGCCGCATTGAAATAATCCAAGTATTTTTTATTGTGAGTAATTGACATAATTTGTTCTTGGGTCATTTGGTTTACGCTATCAGCCAACCATACTTTTAAAT
>JABMQB010000722.1 GCA_013203525.1 Mariniphaga sp. | reverse complement strand
GTATAAGCATCGAAAGCACCGAACTTGTTTAGCCATTCTATCCTTACGGGATTATTCCAGCAAACAGAGTTGCGTACAAAAGTTAAATTTTTACTCCGGTCTGCCGGTGTCGCTGTTTCCATTTTTAAGATAATCTTTTCAACCTGGGTAGTTGAATGAGTAAAAAGAATAGCAGAAACTGGCATAATACCCCTATCTCCAGTAAGTGAAATAGCACTTAAATTCAACGATCCCAAAGCCCCGTCATCAATATCGTATAACAAGCAATCTACTTGCAGGCTTGCTTCCTCGCTAATAAACCCCAAATAATCAAGCTCATTGTAAGCTTTTGAAACATAAACTTTATCCATTGAAAAATCGACCTGATTTGCCCCTGATGACCAAATCAGTATTCTACATACCGCTATATCTACTGTTGCTGTAATTTTTATGTAATTATATCCTTCTACTGCAGACGTATAATTACTTTTCCAAACTCCGCTAGTCCCTTCTATTAATCCAATTGAGGGAAAAGTTCCTGAATTCTTTGTAAAATTACAATAAAACTCAATTACATCACCTTTTGATATTCTGCCAATTGAATTTGAATAACAATATGCTGCATTAACGCTAGATGAATCTATCGCGGATGTTATATTTCTACCAGAAGTCGTGAAAGTATCATAAGCACTATCACCAGACCAGTTTGTCCATCCCGTTACAACATTGTCACCTATTTTTATCTTATTCGTAGTCGGTCTGGCTGTTAAAAACTCTTCATCATCTGCAGAGAGGTTGTAATCCGCAAAGGTTGTGCAATCTACTTTATAAATTACTTTAGCACTACTTGTATCATTTGCTCCGGTTACTAATCCGTTTGAGGTATTTTCCCAATATTCAGTAAACTTTATTGTGTAGCTCTTATAAGAAGCTGTATTAGTTGTTTGAATATTCAGTGAATCAAAGTCAATCGTAGTATATGTAATTAGTTCCCATAGTATTCTTTTGAAGTCCCATGATAGAGTACCTGCCGGCTGCCACTTGACCGCAACTGTTGCGGCTGCAATTATCAATTCCGCTTTAATCCTGAAATTTGAATTAGTCAGTGTTACCGTTCCCGTTGCATCATTCGCAACCCAAGTAGCTGTTATGTAAAATTCATCTGCATCTATTTTTGTCAAGTCATAAGTTCCGTTATAACTGGTCGTTCCGGTAATTACCACAACATCATTAGTGAGGTAGGTATGTGCTGCCGAAGTAGTTACCTTTACCGTGCCAGCCACCGTACCGGAATAGTCTGCAAAAACAGTGATCGTCTTAGCTGTTGCATCGTCTTTGTCAGATGTCACCGTCCATGCCGAAGCATTGGAAACTGCACCCGGCTCAACTGATATTGTTACTGCCATTATATTGACCTTTCATAATTTCGTATCATATTGTTAACAATTCCCTCTATTCTCTGACCGCCCCAGCGTTCTATTTCTAATTTCATGTGTTTTCTGCTATCACTCAAAACATCGGTTAAAAACCTTGTTCTCATTCCCGTCTTTGAATGTGCATAACTTCCGATTGTCGGCATGCCTTCTTTCTTTTGTGTGTGAGCTATTGCAAATGCCGCTCCAAGTGCATCTTTGCCTGACAGTCCCATTTTGATTTCTGCAAACGCTTTCAATCCTTCAATATAACTTGACCGTCCGGCTCCGCTGCCAGGATTAAACGGTATTCGGCTTTTACTAACTCCCGTATCTAAGAATATAGCATAATATTGACCCGATCCCTCGATTATCTTTTCAATCAATTCGCTTTTTAATATAACTTTCAATGTCTCCGCAAAAGTCCCTGTCATTCTATGACCTTGTGCAATGTAGTTATCAATTATCTTTTGCCTGAGATAATCTGCTAGTTGTATGAGTATTTGATCGTTCATTTATTTTTCTAATTGTTCAAATTTTTTAAAAAGGCAAAATATATTTACTTTCACAGATTCTAATTCAGATCCAAGTTCATTAATCCTATCTAAATTATCGGCAATTTGCTTATTTAAATTAAGCTGTTCCTTTATGAACAATTCCATTATTTCAATTGCTATTTGCTTAAATTCAATCTTATCTATTGCATATAAATTTTTATGCCCTTCATAATCGTCTATATGATAAGTATGTTCGTTTAAAATTTCAATTATTTTTTCTTCCATGATTTCTAGTTTTTAGTTCAACAACTGATTTTAACGTTAATTTTGTAATTTACCACCACCGTATTTTCAAGGGTCGCTCCCTCAGGGTATAATGTAACATCAAATACACTATCCAATACGGTTATATTAGCGTCACCACTTACTGCCAGAATAAATGCCTTACCGATAACATTTGCAGCCGCCCACGCTACTATCCTTTGAATGACATAATCCTGGTCAATAGTCAATTTGTTCCGATTAAACTCATAATAAACACTAATATCAAACAACGTAGTAAACTCTTCTACTTCGGTATCGTGTGAATCTTTTAGCACCAGCGGTAATATCTCTATGACAGGATAGTAAGTAGTGGCCTGATCTCTCAATTCATGGATGTCCTCGATGTAACCCATTATGAATTTATTAGCTCCAGCCGTTGCGGCGTGTGTTGTTAGCTTAGTGTTTAATGTAGATAATGTTTGTGCCATATTAATTTATTTCAAGATTATATGTGCCTGATGCATTTTTACAACTTTACAATCCGTGTTTGTGTTTCCAGCACCCTCAAATGTTATTGGAGTTCCACTCTCACGGGATGGGCGGTAATCCCACCATGGGACAGGATTAGGATAATAAGGTATTGTAGTTTGGCTTGCCACATTCCACTCTTTCCAGTCAGGTAAAAGGTTTTTAATCTTATCAAAAAACTCCTTTAAGCTCACATCATTTACTAATGTGATTGTTTTTGTGTCATAATCTAATTGAATTCTCATTGTTTTAAGTTTTTAAATTAATAATTTCATATTATCAAGGTTTTGTTATTTCATCTTTTAGAAAACCTGATTCGTATAAAGGTGTCGCTTTGCATTTTATATCTTCTCCATACCATTCATTAAAAGCATCCTCATAAGAAGTTGTTCGATACTCTTCGTTTCTACTTTGGCATCCTGCTATAAATGCCACTTTAAGTAATTCCCTCATTACCATGTTTTTAAGTTTTAGATTTGTTAACTAATTCATAATATTTATTCTTTGACCGTATATAATCCAGTGTTTCTAAAAAATCATATAACCCTAGTCCCTCAACTTCTTTAACCCCGCCCCGATAACCTGATTCCGAAACTTCATAAATCCATGTCCGTTCTCCAAAGTCCATTAACCCGCTTTCTATCAGCTCAGACAATCGGAGGCTTTCTTCATTGCTCCCTGATAATATGTGTTTATAGTTGTCACGGACGTATTCAACAATTCTGTAATGCAAAAAAAAACCTCCCATGCTACTGACATCGGTAGTTCTCCAAACTGTCCCGATCTCGCTATTGCCTTTTGTTCATCGTACTCTTCGCCTTCGGGACGGCAATAAACCGCTATTAACATTTTCAAGTTTCCTTTCTCCTGACTTTCGGCATATGCTTTGAATAACGCCTGTCCTTCAACAAATGTCAGGGATTTTTCTGAATGTCCTGGTATATACTTGTCAAATATCTTCAAACTTTTAGGCAATATAAAGGTTTCTCCGGCAAATTCAAAGCTCTCTATCTTTTCGGGTTCGTAGTTCGGCATTGCGCCCAGTAATGAAATTATCTTATCCCTGCAATGATATTCGTATAAGTCATTCCTGTCATGGTATTGCATGTACTTAATCAGGTCATCGGGAATATCGGACATAATCTTTAACACTTCGCCTGAATACTTACCAAAGTCTATTTCGTTTTCAACTGTCATGGTCTTTTGTACCTCTTCAAACTTCTCTTTGGTGCCGGCTGTATATAATTCTTTTAGCTTTTCCGGTATCTCAATATCAGTTAACTGTTCGGCTTCCGAAATTGTCAGAGTGTCCCAGTCCTTTACGTGATATTGTTTGTCGTTAATTTCGATCATTTGGTTAAATTTTACGATATATAGGTTCTTTAATAAATTCTTTTACCCAAGTTCGCGCCTTCTCTAAACTTTTAAATTCATTAAGCATTATCATATATCCATATCGATCCCAGTCTATTCGACCACCATATATATTAACACTTTCCCATGATTCGGTAACTTTATTAGAATACCAATTAGTATCTCTAAATTTTCTTTGAACAATAAAAGCCCCTCTATGTTCTTTAATTCTAAAATCTTCTTGTAATTTCATAATTTCTAGTTTTTAGTTAATATCAATTATAAGTTCGCTTTCTGAATTAGTCAAGTTATTAATATCTGATGTTTGTACGTTCACTTCTGCTATTTCGTTAATACATTTATCGTAGTCTAAAGGATAGTGATTTTTCAAAACACAACTATAAGCACCCAGCGCCTCGGTTCGGGTGTGCTTTTGGATTATCTTAATTACCTTGTCAATTAGTTGTGGCTTTGTCATTACAAATTATTTAATTCCGATTCGGTTTCAATTAATTTATTACTTAAATCTGCTTCAATAATATCAAATACTTCTTTTTTTACATCATCACTTATTTCTACTTTACCATAAACAACAGATTGTAAGTGTATGCTAACACCTTCATCCCTCATACATTTTGCTGTCTTTAAATACTCTTGTATCTTGTTAATCCTGTTTACAAGACCGTTTCCTTTTTTAATTGTTTCTGTTTTCATTTTTCTAATTTTTGATTAATATTAAAATTGTCTCCGTATTTTTCTTTCAGGTATTCATCTGACAAAGATTTGATCTCATTCAATGCCTTATCTTCAGTGATTTGTTCTAACCTAGTCTTAATATCTAACTCCTCGAATACAAACACTCCTTTATCTGAAAAGCCCCAGTAACTCATATACTGCTTAAACTTGTAATTCATGAAGTTAAGAAAATAGGTTTTGTCGTCGTTATGTACTGACTTTTCAACTTCTAATGATACTTTTGATTTTGCATAACTGCCACCAGGACTTGTATCTGAGGTTGTGCCAGCCTGCCCAAGTATCAAACGCAAGATATTATCTGACATTGTTTTATTAAAATTCTTGAATAATGTATTGCTAGCCATTGAACTACCCGATCCGGTTGTGGTCTTAACTCCTTCCGGTAGTGATACTATCCCGCCAGATCCACGTTCATTGAATGCTTTTGTTACCTGGCTTCTCAGTGTTTGATCTGTTCCCTCAATTATTATATCCCTGAAGTTGTTTCCTGCCAGTTCACAATACTGGGCCCAG
>JABMQB010000721.1 GCA_013203525.1 Mariniphaga sp. | reverse complement strand
TATTGTCAACAAATGTTGCGATTTTCCTCAGTGCACTCAATGAATCTGTCATCCCATGCAATACACTTTCACAAAGAACGATATCAAATAAGTATGGACTTTCAAAGTCTTCGAACATCATCTCTTCTATCTGTATTCTTTTTTCAAGAAATGGATAATTTGAAAATAGCGTTTTGATGTTTTCAACGGATTTTGAGCTACCCTCAACTAAAACATAATGTGAAGGTTCTAAACTTGCAGTGTAAAGAGAATTAAATCCTGACCCGGGACCAATTTCTAAAACTTTGTTATCTTTTACTAATGATGGTAATATGCCCAAATGCCGATATAAAGAAGATCTAGTTTCGAAATGCTTTTGCAAATCTGAGGTTTCCCTACCATCAAGAGCTAATTTATGATTTTTATAAAACTCTATTTCCTCTATCACCATTTAATCTCCATATGTTTCTTGATAATTTTAACTCCTGTGTATTTATGCGGTCGACAACAGTACTCCACGGGTTTACCCTTGGATGAATGAGCCCTTCCAAATATTATCGCGAGGATACGATGTGATAATATTTGGTCAACTCCGAACGGAGTTTTGCCCCCAAGGACCCCGGCTTTAGTCGGGCGAATCTATAGTTAATTTTATATCACTTTTCGGCAATAATTATAAAAGCATTTATACGCATTTTTTGATACTATATATCCAATGAAGAAATAATCTTTTTAAACATATTTGAAAAAAGCAGCTTAGTATAGGTGTCTACAAATTTTAAGTTATTTGTTACGAAGTTAAATTTATATTTTTCTTTTTTCATTATTAATTTGAACATATTGTCATTTCTAAAGCAAATCGGTGTCTCAAACATAGCATTAAAAAGGTAATCTCCAATAGAAAGGCTGGCATCTAATTGGGGGTCAGTCCTGATCGTGTTGTTTTTTGGGATACCAGTATAAGATTTAAGATCTATATTATACCCTAATTCTTTTAGTAATTCATCATATCGGAGATATTTCAACAGATCGATATGTTCTTTAGTTAGATACTGCTTCCATTTATCTGCCCCAGGTCGAAACATATGCACTTTATATTTCGTTAAAGGTTTGAATCCTATTTCTTTCCATAAATCTCTCAGGTCATTTTCACTACATTTAACATCCAAAATAGAAGATATTTTGTGAATACTTTTTATGGGTTCAGTAATAATATCTTCATATTTAAAAGTATTGATATTATCAATATTATTTAATAAATGTTCGTAAAAATCTTTAATATAAATTGCAATAGATTCAACCCATTCAATATTACCAAGTCTACTTGCACCATAAGTATTCCTAAAAGAAGATTCGGTTCTATCTAATTGTCTATCACTAAACATTTTAATTAATAAAAATTCTATTTCAAAAGCATTTGAAACTATGATGTCTAATGGATTACGGATTGGTGCAAATAATTTATATTTCTTTTTTTTGATTAAATCCAATATGCTTTTCTCAGGTTTCGAACAGCTGCGATGAACGTTATCAAAAATATATCGATTTGCTCTAATAGGGTTAATAAAAAAGAAGTTGTCATGTTTGCATCCGTAATAATCAATATTCTTAAATGAAGTAGCTCCAGCAGCTGTAAAAGATGCATTTACATTATAGTATGTTTTATCTAGATAATCGATTAAAGTATCAAAATGCTCTCTTGCTAATACCTCGAATAAATATTCTTTATTATTTAATTTAGAATTGCTTTTTTTATTCAGTAATCTTTCTATAATTGTCCATAATAAGGTACTTCCAGCTCGATTGCAGGTAAATATGAAAGCTTTCTCACTATAATCTAAATCTATATGATCAACAAGAAAGGATGGGTGAAGTATATCCATATTTTCTAGTTTAGAATAAATTGACATTTCTGAAAGAGTCTTTATAAAATCACCCTTATTTTCGTAACTTCTCTTCGTTGCTACAAGGGGAATGCTCTCTATTTGCCTACTCTTTTTTGCGTATTCTTCTGGGGATATAACCTTGTATCCTTCAAAATCTATTCCAGATTGGTTTGAGTCAATAATAAATAGCACATTGATATTTGATTCTTTTGTTAATTCCAGATAACTTTTCGTAAAATCAGAGGCTCCCCATAATATTACTTCTCTTCTCTTTCTTTTTTCTCTGTTCATTATAAGTCCTACTTGAATTCAAATATTCTTTAGGATCGTAAACAACAAAGTACTTCCTGAACGATTACATCCCATCACAAAGTTTCTTGGTGGCTTTTCAATAGTGTCCATATTAGGACTCAGCGTCATCATTGCCCTCCTGTTATCTTGCACATTAGTTGTTTATTCCCCGATAAAGTTTCAATTTATCCATAACCCGATCAACGTTTTCAAACGGCTGATCCGGACCACACGGAAGCACCAAGCCTTGTTTTCCAAATTTTCTGGTATTCGGAAACTCATCACTGCATTTGAGATGCTCCGCAGTGTCAAGGTCGGGATACATGGGTCGGGTCTGGATGTCATGAGAAGCCAGGTATTCCATCAATTGTTCCCGTTTCTCAGTCAGGACCTCAACATAGAGCGGGATTTCGCCTCCTTCGACATAAACGGGAATCAACTTTAAAAAGCCTATTCCTTTTAATGCTTCCCGATACCTCTCGTAGATTCCTTTCAGATTATTGATTCGCTCTCCAACTTTGCTTAACTGCACCAGACCAATCGAAGCGTGAAGGTCAGTATATCTGAAATTGAAGCCCATTTGGTGGTATGTGCAGTTGATAACATCATCAACTCCATGCGTTCGTATTCGTCTCAATTTTTCATAAGTCTCTTTATTTCTAGTAACAACAAAACCACCTTGTCCGGTTGGAATCAATTTTGCCATTGATAATGAGAAACAGCCCGCATCAGACTGTGTTCCCATATATGCACCTGAATTCATGGAAAAGAGAGCTTGAGCGGCATCCTCTATAATAAGGAGCCCATATTCATCGGCAATCTTCCACACCTCTTCCATATCTACAGCGCGACCATTCAGTGGAACGGTAATTATTGCTTTTGTTCGAGAGGTGATTTTCTGTCTGATCTGAGATACATTCATAATTGGCAGATCAGGTAGAACATCACATAATATAACTTTCGCTCCGAGCATCATAGGGGCGTGAGCAGTTGCAATCCATGTCCGGTTAGGAACGATCACCTCATCGCCTT